>DATJDF010000199.1:0-12381 GCA_035497555.1 Arachidicoccus sp.
TCACGCACATAAGGCGAATCCAAAAATGGAAATGGTGCTTATGGCCTTCGCAGATGAGCAGAAAAATGAGGCTTTCGCAAAGGATTCCATACCCGTCTCGGTAAAGATCCACAGGGACATTGCAGCATACTACCAATTACCCTTTATAAATCTGGCCCGGGAGGTTTTTAGCAGGATTCAAAATGGTGAGTTTACCTGGGAAGGGGATTTTAAAAATCTGCACCCGGCACCATTTGGCCAGCAACTCTATTTTAATTCTATTAGAACCTTACTTGAATCGGAAATAAAAAAGGCTGGTACGACTTCCCGCATTGTCAGTACTGAACCGCTTACAAATATGAAAAAATGGCCCAGACCATTACAATTATTTAATTATAATCAGGGACGTTATGTGGCCATTCAAAATGCAAACGGGCTCCAAGGTTTTAAGTTGGTGCGTAACTGGGCACCGGAAGATAAGGTACATACCCGGCCGGGGTTTGTTCATGTCCCGGTGTTAATGGGTACAGCTCCTGGCAGTAGTTTAAAATTAAAATTTAAGGGCACTGCAGTTGGAATCGCCGTACTCTCTGGTCCTGATGCGGGCACTATAAATTACCAGATTGACGGCGGTCCGGTCAGGACCATGGATCTTTATACCCGCTGGAGCGCCAATTTACATCTGCCTTGGTACGAGATACTGGGAGACGGGCTAAAAGATAAAACACATGAATTGAAATTAGTGATCGCCACAGGAGCCCTACCAGATTCAACTGCCTCTGCTCAAGCGCAACGAATAAGCGAGCGACCCAAAACCGCGGTCCGAATCGTTCATTTTTTAGTCAATGGGCCGAAGTCATAAATGGTGGCAGCAATAGTATATGAATAATGGCTCAGTTTTTTAACGCAAAATAATGATGAGATTGCATAATAATATTTTAAAAGTAATAGTCGGTTGGTTGTCATTTGTGGTGCTGCTTCTGACTGGAATTCAGGTAAAAGGGCAATCAGATAAAAGAGGAACAATCCCAAAAAACCCATCTGACATTTCACTAAAGAATAGCGCCGGCTATTATGTGCTGGATATGGTGCATAATAATCCGGGGGAACCACTTACCAAGACTGCTTTTGCGGATCCGGGTTACCTGAAAAAAATGGGCTACAACGGCCAGGTGGTCAATGATTTTGTATTTGCACATGCCGCTTTGACCTTTGACGGATTTGACAAACGTATATTCCCTAAAGGCACTAAAGAAAGAGCCTGGGTCCTGAAGGCAGCAGCGCATGTACAGGCGAATATTGAGGCCGCGCACAAGGCCGGGCTGAAAGTTTATTATTTTACAGATCTGATTGTACTGCCCAAAAGACTTGTTGAATTATATAAAGATCAGATTTGCGATGAAAAAGGTCGTATTTCCTTTGACCGCCCGCTTACCGTGAAAATACATCAGATCATGTTGGATGAACTCTTCACACGTTTTAAGAATCTAGATGGACTGGTTATCAGAACAGGGGAGACTTACCTGAATAATGTTCCATATCATACAGGAAACAATCCAATCACCCATGGTGTAGACAGTCATATAAAACTACTGCGTTTTCTAAGGTCGGAAGTCTGCGTAAAATGGCATAAAATGCTTTTTTACCGCACCTGGGCCTCTGGCGGGATGGATCAGGACACCAGTGTATACCTACGGGTCACAAACGCTATTAAACCGCATCCTAAGCTGGTTTTTATGATAAAACATACGAAGGGCGATTATCACCGTACTTTCGATTTTAATCCTACATTGGGCATCGGCAGGCATCCACAAGTTGTAGAAGTAGAGTGCCAACGCGAATATGAGGGTAAAGGTGCATTTCCGAATTATATTGCTAAAGGCGTGATTGACGGATTTGAAGAATTTGGCACCAACACACCGCAAAAGGGTTTGACAGGACTGGGTGGATTAAAATCAAAAAAACAGTTCAGGGGTGTATGGACCTGGTCCCGCGGTGGTGGCTGGGTAGGGCCTTATATTACAAATGAATTCTGGCCCAGGCTGAATGCTTTTGTTGTCAGTCAGTGGGCACAGCATCCTGATCAGTCCGAATCTCAGATTTTTGACCGCTTTATGGACCAGGCAGGGATTACGGGCAAGGGCAGGACCGCCTTTCGTCGCCTTTGCCTGCTTTCTGCCAAGGCAGTACTCCGGGGCCATAACAGTGCAATATTAAAATGGCATAAAAACTGGGTGTGGTGGACCCGTGATGAGTTCTTAAGTGGTACAGATGGAAATGTAGGTAGTATATTTAAAAGCTTGTATGCGGATCATTTGCTGGATACGGCTATCAGGGAGAAACTAGAGGCAGTCAGTCTATGGTCTGAAATGGTAAATTTATCCGGTAATGTGCATTTGCATCGTAAAGCTGATGAGTCCTATATTCGGGTGTCTACCCGTTATGGACTCCTCCTGCACAAAATCATAGCTTACGGCTGGCAGGCTATGGCACTGGGATATGAAGGTGACCGGACAGGCCGTTATAACAAAGCTGCCCTGTCAGAAGCGATCCGCCAGTATGACCAGGCCTGGGTAGATTACCGGCAATTAAAGAAAACAGCACCAGCATGTGCAACGCTTTACAAACCCTATCAATTTGTGTACAAGGCACCTGACTATCACGGCCAGAAAGGAATGGCCGCAAGTATTGACAAATATAGAAAACTGATCAAATTTAAATAACGGGAGCCTGGACTACAGTAAGGCCCTTTAGCATAAAACTTAAACACTGATGAAAAATACACCACAATTAAGCAAAATGAAGACATTGATCCTAAAACGGTTTTCCGGAAAACGAAGTAATTGCTCGCCAACTAGACCTATACTGAAAAATCAGACAAAGTACAATTCAACTTCGGTTACACTCCTAAGTAAGGGCCCGAGAGGCTGGTGCCTTCTGCCCCTTTTGGGTTTTGTGACCTTCCAACAATCCGTTAGTGGCCAGGTGATGGAGAAGATGTGGGATACAGCTGCGGTACAGCAGGAGCAGAACGGTCCGGATACAAAGTGGTTCCGGGATGCAAAGTTTGGTCTTTTTATTCATTGGGGTCTCTATTCTACTTTAGGCAACGAGTGGAAGGGCAAAAACTATTATGGTAGTGGAGAATGGATTATGAACCGGGCCAAAATACCGGCCGCTGAGTATGCAAAACTCGCAGCTAAATTTAACCCGGTGGATTTTAATGCTACAGCTTGGGCTACATTTGCGAAGAACGCCGGGATCAAATATTTAGTTATTACCGCAAAACATCATGAAGGTTTCGCCATGTTCAACTCTAAGGCCAGCGATTTTAATATCGTAAAAGCAACGCCCTATAAGAAAGATTTGATGAAAGCTTTATCTGATGCAACACGGGCGGCAGGCATTAAATTCGGGTTCTATTATTCTCAGTTCGTGGATTGGCATGAACCTAATGGCGGCGGAAATTCCTGGGACTTTGACACCAAAAAGAAGGATTATGCATTATACTATAAACAAAAGGCCATACCGCAGTTAAAAGAACTGTTGACCGGTTATGGTCCGCTGGGACTTATCTGGTTTGATCTGCCGGGTGGACTGACTAAAGATGCCACCAAATCTTTGGTAGACAGTCTGCACGCGCTCCAACCAAGCGCATTATTCAGCAGCCGGGTCGGACAAGGGCTTGGAGACTACAAAGATTTTGGGGACAGCGAAGTACCCGATGCACCTATTGACGGCCCCTGGGAAGCAATATTTACCCACAACAATAGTTGGGGCTATGTCGCCAACGATATGGATTTTAAAACACCAAAGGAGATTATACAATTACTGGCAGAGGTTGCCTCAAAAGGCGGAAACCTGATGCTGAATGTTGGTCCGGATGGTAAAGGCAATATACCTGCCTATTCAAAAAAATACCTACTTAAAACAGGGGAGTGGTTGCAGAAAAATGGTGAAAGCATTTACGGCACAACTTATGGCTTTGTTCCTGGTCAACCCTGGGGTGTAACAACAGCCAAACCGGGCAAACTGTTTTTACATGTATTTACACGCCCTGATAATAATGTATTACTGGTTCCGGGCTTTACACCCAAAATCAAGAAAGTATATACCCTTATCGGTCATCAGGCACTTGTATTTGATAAAAAGGGGGCGGACTTATTGATTCATCTTGACAATAATAAAAAACAGTCAAATACGGCTGCCAGTGATGATCAGGTGCTGGTTGTAGAATATGAAGGTGCTGCACCCGCTTATCCTAAAAATGCACCCATTACCGTATCTCCACAGTTTGATCATACAGACATTGGAGCGGTTCATGCAAAAATGAAAGGCAATGCCAAAGTAAAAAGCATTACCTATAGTCATTATTGGGGCGACTGGAAACATACGAGTTGCGTTATCGATATGAAAAACCAAACCGACGCCGCCGATTTCACCCTGCGCATCACAGAAAAAGGAGATTATAAAATTGTATTGGTATATGCATGCCCTAAGGAAGACGCCGATCAGGAAGGAATTGTAAACTTTAATGGACAGGATTACCTGTTTAGGTCGATACGCACAGGAGCGTATGACAGTCATCATCCTTTAATGTTTATTAGTCAGGATATCGCGGTCACAACAATTACTACACCCGGTGACTATCACTTAACGATCAAACCCAGACAGGAGGGAAATGAGCTGTTGAAATTACAGAAAGTCGTGATAGTGCCGGTAAAATAGTCTTTTTTTGACATTCAGAGCGAAATACTTCGATTTGGCATGCTTCAATACGGCTCAGGGTATGCAGCAAGATGGCTCCGTTTTGACCGCAAGTGTACTTGCTGAGAAAATTATTCGATCAGTAATAAATTCAAATTTTGGAAGAGCTACCAGAGCAACTATATTTCAAAATAACTACTAATAAACACTCCTAACGCACTAGCCCCAAAAGCCTTATCCATTTTTTTAATTACGGTTATTTTAGTGGTTTTGAGATTCTTCAAATCCATTTTAAAGGCGGCTGTATGATTATTTCCTCTTTTTGTTATGGCGATCCTTTAATTGGGCTAAATACAAGGAGGGCGGGAGCAGACCAGGCTGATTCTGGCCTTCCCAGATACCCTGGTTTCTTGGTTTAAGCCTGGGCTTTCCAATTTCGCCCATCAAACCAATAGCGTAATTATGGCCACTGGCCCAGGGGTCCTGCACGACAGCAGATTTCGCTTTACAATTCCAGAGGATTTGGTTAACGCCGCTCCAACCGTGTCCGGAACCCCAATTACCGCGATCCTGGATATTAATCTCACCGGTCGTCTGAATATGATCATAAAGTGTACCCATTGCCCAACGGTGATGCGGCCCGATATCCGCATGGGTATTACTGGCTGAACAATTGACAAACGCGTTGGGGCCGCGGACCTGCGCGCCGGTAACATAATCATGGCGGCCTTCTGTGGTCTGGCAGTTCATAAACAGATTCAATTGGCCATCATTATTAAAGGAATAACGACGACCACCGGTTATAATGGATTTAGCATCATAACACTGACAATCAAGTACGGTAACATTGCGCGCTCCACGGCCCAGATTGACACATGAATACCCAAAATAGCGAGCAGATACCTGTTTAACCCATCCATTCTGAATATGATCATAGCGGATAGCATTCCAGCCGTGCTGTTCAGCTGTATCGCTGCTGTATTCAGATTCCAGTAGTAAGTTCTCTATACCTACCTGCCGGATCCGGCCGTTATAGTGATAGCGGTATATATAACCGCCTCCGTATTTGTCTTCCATGGCCATGACAACAGGATTATCTATTGTAATGGTATTGCCTTTAATAGAGGTAATCACCCTTTCAAATTGAAAATTATAATCCTTCGTCTTCCACTGCCGGGTTCCTTTGCGGGGAACGATCTGGTCCATTTTAATATCTTTAATCCACTGCTCAGTCGCTGGTCGAAAAACAATAATTGAATCTCCGGCCTTATAACCTTGTCCAGCATCGACATGAAGGGTTGTCGTGCCAACCGGAACATATTTGTCGGATATCTTCACCCGGCTATCAGGTACCTCCTGAATACTCCCGGTACCTTTCACGTCGATTAATGTTCTTTGGGTATTACCCACCGCAATTAACTTTGTACCATGTGCGGCAAGAATCTGCTTTTCGCTACCAGCTGACGGGGCGTTACCAGCCAGGGATTCTCCTCTAAGGATGATACCGCTTTTATGGATCTGTATTGTCCCTAGAATCTTATAAGTGCCCTTTTTCAATAGTATTGTGCCCCTGTATCCCTGTGCATCCGGAGATTTTTTTTCAATCCTATTAATGGCATCCTGGATAACCTGATCGCTGAATCCTGAAGCGGGAGCATTAACAGTGGTGACGACAGGGACTTCAGGAATGGACTGGTCTCCTGCAGCGTACCCAACTTTACTGAAATCCGGAATCGTATTGCCCTGCTCATCCGGCATATAGGTCAAGTGACCTTTATTATCCATTTTTACAAACCTGGATTGCCAGGTTGTAGGTTTAACTGTAAAAGCAGTCCCGAGCAGGGCAATGGCGGCTCCTAAAATCAAACTGTTTCGGACGGATAATTGCATAAAATTCAATTTTATTTTGGTTGATTAACACTACAATATCCAAAAAAAGAATTGATTTATACTGAATTGCCAATATTGTTGACCCATTGGATAATCTTTACAATCTAGTTGGCACAATAAAAAAGCAAGCTAATAATGAATATTCTTACTGTTGTTTATGTTGTAGTTCGGTTTGTTGTCAGCACTGCTCCTGATATTAATAAATTTTACATTTTCTGCATTTTTGATCATAATTTTTGCATTATCTGGCAGGGAGATATCCTTAAACAAAACGTTTTGTAACCTGTGACCTGGGTCCTTAAATCCGTTAATATCAATTACTGGCTCTTTTGAGTCAGCAGCGGATAAATCTAAATCACTGAAAACAAAGTTTTTAAAAGTTGGAATCTGTGGCGCTGCAGCCCCATCGTTATTGTAATTTACAGCCGAATAAATAGTGACCTGCATTAACTGGCAATGGGCAACCATTACATTTTCTACATATCCACCACGCTCTTTGGTGCCTTTTATCTGCATTCCGTGGAGCAAGGCCGCCGCCTTACAATCCTGGACCAATACATCAGAGACACCGCCCGACATCTCACTTCCAATGGAGATGCCATGTCCTTTTATAAAATTGCAATTGGTAATCCGAACATTTCTTGTGGGTTTGCCAATCGTAAACCCTTCGGGATTCTTGCCTGATTTAATGGCGATACAGTCATCACCCGTGCTGAAGGTGCAATTAAAAATATAACTGTCGGTAGAGGAATCCGGGTCAATACCGTCCCCATTGGCAACGCCAACGGTATTTATGGTTAGATCATGACAGGTAACATTATCGCTGTATATATAATGGATGGTCCATGCAGGCGGAGCAGTTACGGTCAATCCCGATATACTCACATCCTGGCAATTCATCAGACAGATCAGGCGGCCCCTGCTTCTGATGCCACTGGCTGCAATCATTGCTTTACCCAATTTGCTTCCGCCACCCATTATCATCCCCTTACCTGTAATACCTAAATTGTGGACATTATAGGAACCGTCACGATTAAGCGTGCCGGCATTGATCAGACTAGCATAGGTTTTCATCTCCCAGCCTTCAAAACGGTTATAAGTCATCGGCAGATAATCTTCCAGTAAACCGGAGCCTTTCAAAACTGCTCCACTGGCAATATACAAGGTCATATTACTTTTAAGGAAAAGCGCTCCGGAAAGAAAGGTTCCTTCCGGAATATAAACGGTACCGCCGGGCGTACAGGCATCAATGGCAGATTGTATAGCCTTCGTGTTCTTGAAACGACCATCACCCTTTGCCCCATAATCTAATACATTATACATCTTTCCTTTAAGCGCAGTTCTAAAAGACAATACATTTTTCTTCGCAGCCCTAGGCTGCCCCTTCAATTGGAGTTGGACCTTATACTGAGCACCCGGTCGAAGTTTAGTCAGTGTAAAATTGGTTTTATCAGTACTGCCCACTATTTTGCCACCCAACAGGATTTCATAAACAGCATTGTTTATCTCTGACTGCTTGTCCCATAATAAAGTGGCCGATTGATCGGTCAATGTCCCTGGTGCAATCAGCAAATTGAAAGGAGAGGTTTTTGCAGTGACGGCAAAGGTCCCGGATGATTGCACCACTAGAAGGGAAATAAAAAACAACTTGAGAAAGGATTTCATAGAATGATATAAGTGAATTTTGGAATATAAAATTAAACAAATATACTCTCTAATTGCTTATATTCAGCGCTGAATAACTGAAAATTCTTTAATTCAAACATCCCTCTTTACAACTATGGGAGCCGATTAGCTGTAGCGGTAACAATTATCTGAACTCATGCAAATAAATAAAAGCCCAATTAGTGAGAATGGGAAAATGTATTTAATAAAAATGAGCTGCAGGAACAAGGCTGTCAGCATTAAATTTATGAATCAGCTTTTGAGACAGGTATGGAATTAAGGGAACTTGCTACGGTTTCAGCCTTAAATAATGGAAAAGCAATAATTGCAAGCAGCATCTGAAATATTGAAAAGATAATCAATGCATCTCTAAAACCCAGCTTTAGCACCACCCCGAATAGATAGCTTCCCAATCCGAAGCCAACAAATAACATAAAAGCCATTACACTCATGGCCTGGCCGCTTCTTTGCTTCCCTACCTGAGATATAATGCCCGCCAGGAGTGGTTGGGTTAGGTCAAATCCGAGCGATAACGTAACGACAGCAATCTTTGCCAGTGTCAAGGGACCATTAAAGATTAACGTGGCTGCAGATAATGCACCAATAACTAAACCAAACGGCAATAGTTTACTTCTGCCAAATTTGTCGGCCAGTCGTCCAATCATGGGTCCGAAAACAAAACCAGGCACACCATAGCCGAGTAATGCCAGACCGATCTGCCAGCCGTTCAGTCCATAATTTCTCTCAAAATATAAAGCTAGCCAAGTATATACGCCTGCATGGAAAACTCCGTTTAAAAAAACATAAAAATAGGCGCTTCTTCCCCGTAGTGAAGATAGTAACTGCCGGTAGCCACTAAAGACTTTAAACAGTGTTAATCCTTTCTTTGCGACAAGGATTAATTGAATATTACGATAAGCAAAATACAAAATAACCCAGATGACTAGAGCCAGAACACCGACCGTGAGAAACAGCACTTTCCACCCTAAAAAGGATTCCAAAAATACACCTGCTGACGCGCCAAATGCGCCACCACCGGCCACCGCTCCAAAAATAAAACCTAATGGTCTGCCTCTTTTCTGGTAACTGTAGCTCTGGCCTATCCATGCAAGGGAAATAGGAATGACACCACTTGCACCGATTCCAGTGAGTAGTCTCCAACTAATTAACTGGGGGATAGAATCAGAAAGAGCGGTTAATGCGGTGAATACCGCAAATAAAAAAAAGGAAATCAGGATAATCAACCTTGTTCCGGCTTTATCCGCTAAGAGGCCATAAAACAGGGTAAATATACCATAAGGAATAAGAAAGGCCGGTACGATTAAGCCGACAGCCTGTTCCGGCGCATTAAAATATTGAGATAGGCCTGGTATTAGGGGCGCCACCATGTAAATCTGAAAGAAAATAATAAAGGTGGCTGCGGATAATAAGCGAAGTAAGTATTCCTGTTTTTTTGTTTCTGATGAATCCATTTTGACCCTTGCCTGTTCTATTTAAAGTTCGCTGCAGAAAAACGACCGTCTTATGCTTTGTGCCAGTTGATTTAATGCGACGCGAAGTTAATGCATAAATGAACATCGCGGGGAAACTATTTAGAACTTAGTGCGCTGTTTATCTATTCCAACTAGAAGTTTTTTATAACGATACGAGTATCATTATTTTTATACAATATTGTTAATCAACAAAATATATGTGTTAATTGATATTTTAAATCAGATATTATATATTACTTATTTACAAGTCCAAAAATAAACACCTACAAAAAGTAAAAAAATATTCAATTATGTTCACCTATTGTAGGAGCTAATTGATTAATTTCCAAAAATTAGGGCAACTGGTTACTTTTCGCTCATCAATATAAATTGAATATGGCTTTTCATATTAATGGCGTCCATGGACCTAAGTATTAAGATACCAACTTGGCACCTTTATCGAAAACATTATTATCCAAAATATTAAATAAATTGCATGCAGTTTTTTCGCCTATTTCGTTACGTTTTGTGCTCCCTGATAACCTTAAATACGCTTTCAGCCCAAAGCCGGCAAAGTTCTTTTGAGCAACAATCAGCTTCACAGCCTCTTACTATTGAAGGTGGCCAGCTACAACTGAAGCTAAACTATGCGGATGGCAAGTGTGCCATCACAGCTTTGACAGTTAATGGACAACCGGTGATCACCAGGATAGATGGCATCTACACTTCTATCCAAATGGGTGGTAAAAAATACAGCTCTTTGTCTTCCCGGACTAAGCCAACCCTTAAAAAGCAGGGTAGTCAGTGGGTGCTAAGCCCAATTGTATATGGCAATAAAGACCTGACTGTTACTGAAAGCTGGACACTGTATAAAAATGCTACCGGCATTTCATGGGAAATAAGCCGTCAATATTCAAAACCCGCACAGATTGAAGCGGTGGGGGAGCCGGTTTTCAATTTTGATAATATGCAGACATGGGAAGGCGCCTATCAGGGATATGGCGGACTCGCCTGGTTCTATTTGTTCAATGAAAAACTGAATACCTACGGTGTTCATACAAACACCTCTACTTTTTGGAATAGCAAAACCGGAAATGCATTACAGGTAAGGGTAACTGCACCCGGTAGAAAGGTTGGGATGAAATATGTAAGAACCCAGTCAGACAATCTACTTTACACAGTCAGTACTGATACGAAAGATTTGGTGCTGAATTATGATAGTGGGACCCATCGCAGAAGGTTCATCCGTCAGAAAACAGATGTCTGGGCGCCCGTTGAAGTCGACACAGGCACCACCCACACAACAATTGACTTAAATTATATAGATTTTAATCATAGATATGGTCGTGGATCTTACAAAGGTATTGACGGAAGGGCCGTGGATGGGGTACTCAATACAATCGCCCGCATTGGCGTAATTGATTCCCTGCACTTTGGCGGCAACAGCTGGCATACGCCATATGGACCAATCTGCCTCCATGAGCAGTATATTGCAGACATGGGCCTGGCAATCGGAGACCCGGATTATTTGAAAGGCTACCAGAGCTGTCTGGAATTTTATTGTAATCACGCCATACAGCCAGATGGACGCGTCTTTGCAAGATGGGCCTACACAGATGAAGATATGATGCCGGGTCAGGGTAATTCCTATGGATTTTACGAAGCGCAGTGGGGGTTCTTGCTGGATGCAAATCCTGATCTGGTAAGTAATATTTCAGAGGTATATAACCTGACGGGCGACAAAAGATGGGTGAAGCGATTACAACCCGCCTGCGAAAAGGCACTGGACTGGATTATCCAAAGAGATTCAAACCATAATGGTTTGGTAGAAATGATCAATGATTCGCATAAAGAACATAAAAGCAGTGACTGGATAGATATTATATGGGCATCTTTCGAGAATGCATTTGTCAATGCCAAACTCTATCTTGCTTTATCGCGCTGGTCGTTAATTGAAAAAGATTTAGGAAATCAGAAACGGGCAGAAGATTACGCCTCTTTTGCACTCAAATTAAAAACCAGTTTCAATAAGTCCACCACAGATGGTGGTTTCTGGGATGAAAAAAACCAGTGCTACGTGCATTGGCGGGATAAGGACGGATCCATCCATGGCAGAAACATGGTAACGCCGGTTAATTTTATGGCTATTGCCTATAATATCTGTGATTCAACCCGAAGCCAGGTGATTTTAGACAAAATTGAAAGGCAGATGCAAAAAGAGAAGTTGTTTTTCTGGCCACTGTGTTTAACATCTTATGAAGTTGGCGAAGGCAAACCCAGTCAGTATCCATTTCCATCCTATGAAAATGGGGATCTGTTTTTGTCCTGGGGTTCAGTTGGCGTCGCTTCCTACGCAAAGTACAATCCGGCCATAGCACTCAAGTATGTAAAAAATGTATTACAACAATACAAAAAAGATGGCCTTGCTTTCCAGCGATACGGCAGGGTTAAGCAAAACGGCTTGGGAGATGATATTCTTTCAGGAAATAGCCTGGCGATAGCCGGTTTATATGAAAGTATTTATGGGATCCAGCCCAAATTCAACCGTTTTTATCTGCAGCCCAATCTGACTGCTGAGTTATATGGGACTTCTCTTGTCTACCGCTATCACGGCGAGCCGTTGCAAATAGAATTGAATGACCATCAGTATAGTGTTAGCAATAATCAA
>DATJDF010000200.1:0-10989 GCA_035497555.1 Arachidicoccus sp.
CCCAAAACGATCAGATTTTGATCATTTTGGGTATCTCTTTATTAGAGTATTGCCTGGTCAACATCCTTCGGAATGCCTGGTCAACATAAATCGGAACGGGTGGTCACCACGGGTCGGATTATACACACTTGTATAGCGATCTTTCATTGTGCCTATACCATCCGGTAATCGATAAACCTCCGTTACAGGTTATTCCTCTTTTTAAAATTATCCCGTGGATAACTGAATGGATAATTTTTTATGAGCAATGGAAAAAATATGGCGTTTGGTTAGGAAAAGAAATTAAGCATTAGCATACTTAGGAGGTAATACTAAAAAACCAGATTCTATGACGATTTGTGTGGCTAAAGGGACAAAATTGTAGATTTGTGGCGTGGAAAGTAAAAACATTTTCGGATTAGCCTTAATTTCTTGTCTAAGTGCTTCAATAGGCGATGCAGCGGTTCTGATTTGAGGTTTTCACCTTAAAACTAATTATCCAATTTGTGTGGCGCTTACTTGCCCTCATACCCCATATAAAAGAATGATCTGATATTTTATTTCGTTAAATCCCTTGATCATAGATTTTGCTTAACTGATTCAAAGTCATTTAAAAACAATACTAATCATCATTAATCAGCGGTGGCGTTTGCAAACAAAACGTTAAACATCAGCTTATCTAAAAATATTTTTCAGCAGTTAAACATTAAAAAATGTGTATCAAAATGTGTGCAAATAAAAAAGCAGCTAGGAAGGAGATCTTCATAACTGCTTGATTATTAAGTGGGCCCACCTGGGCTTGAACCAGGGACCCCCTGATTATGAGTCAGGTGCTCTAACCAGCTGAGCTATAGGCCCCAAATTTTGAACGATATCCAAAATTCGAGGCTGCAAAAATAAAGATTAATTTCAAAATTCAATATCTTATTGCATTTCTTTTTAAAATAAGCCTAAAATCAAGCATTTAGGAGCAAGTTGTGGGGTATTCATCCCCATTTCCCATAAAATCTTTGTTTTACCTTAGCCGGATAAAATTTAAAATAATGGCAACGGAAAGAAAAGAAGTATGGCTTCAAGGAGAAAAGACGGCAGGGATTTCAGCACTATTACAGCCTGTTGCAGATGCATTACTTGAATCTGTAGAAGAAATTAGGACCTTTTTGGAAGGGTTTCCCGAAGCATTGCTTTGGGAAAAGCCAGGAGGCAGCGCCAGTGTAGGATTTCATCTAAAACATATCGCAGGTGTCGTGGACCGTTTACTGACCTATGCAGAAGGAGCAGCACTAAATGAGCAACAGTTCAGTAACCTAAAAGACGAAGCCGCCACCGGCAATAAAAACATTGAAGAATTGATCTCAAATCTCCAGGCAAGCATCCACCAAGGACTAGAAAGGCTCAAAGCCATCCCCGAGACTTTGCTTCCACAGACCAGAAAAGTAGGCAGGGCAGGACTCCCCTCTACTGTCATAGGGCTCTGTTTTCACGCAGCAGAACATAGCATGCGACATACCGGGCAATTACTGGTAACAGTAAAGTGGTTAAAGGCTGACCATTAAGGAAAATAAGGATACAGCCCATTAGTAAAATACGGCACTCTTACCCCCTATTATATAAATGCCGATGATAAACAGAACTTCCTATCAGTTGTATTTATAATCGGCATTTATAATTCCTGAAATACAACAAATCATCCTGTTTAGCTGCCTATTATATTATCCAACAACTATCTGAGTTATTTCTTTTGTTTGAAGATCATAAACTCGCATGATGTTCATGATCCTGATTTGATCTGATGCACTAATTGCCATTTTGTTCCGAAATGGAGCACTCCTGGTTACCGATTTACAGTCCACAATGTCCAATTTGCAGTTATTCCTTCAAAATATCTGATTTAGGACGATTAAAAATTTCATCAGGTGTATCCTGTTCAATGATTTCCCCAACATACATAAAAACATTATGATCCGCCAGTCCTTTCGCCTGTCTGAGAATATGCGCACCACAATTAAAGAATAATCATTTTTAAGCACTAAAAACTGCTCCTCGATCTTTCTGCCGGAAAAAGGGTCTAAAGTCGAGGTCGGTTCATCCGCCAGGATAATCTCCAGTCCCCGGGCCAACTGGCAGGCATTCCATTTTTACAAGTCCCACATAGCCGTGAAGCTGTAAGTCCTTCCCTGACAAACAATGTAAACTTTATAACCCTTGATTAATCCAAGGAATTAGAAAGGCTTTCGCTGTATAGCATATGGCCAGCGTGGTTGTGGCCGTTCCGATCAAATGTGGCGCGGTTATGATTAAACTAACATTAGCCGATGACCTTACAGCACTAATAGAGAAGCTCAGAATAATTATAAAGATTAAAACAGTCTTGTAATCAATTCTTCTTTTTTTTGCGGGGAAACATCCGCTTCAAACCCGTCGCTGAGTTCAAGTATTCCACCCTCCCCTTTTTTATACTTTACCGCATAATCAAGGTTTACGATAATGGATCTATTGACTCTAAAAAAATTATCATCCTGCAAAATGCTGTCATATTCTTTCAGTGTATGACTGACGATTATTTTTTTTCCGTTAGATAAAATGAACGCACTGTAATTACTCAGTGCTTCTATCCGTATAATCGAAGATTTGTCCACCAAATGTATCCCCTCCGCTGTAGGTAAAGCGAGTTTATTTCTATTGTTCACTTGCTTCGTCAGCGGGAGAACAACTTTTGATTGGCTGCTCTTTTCAATGATCCTTTTTTTTAATCTCGTAATAGCAGTTTCTAAAGATTGTTCACTAATGGGTTTTAGCAGATAATCAACAGCACTGAGATGCAATGCATCAAGAATATACTTGTCATAAGCAGTAGTGAAAATAACTTCAAAATTAAATTCCCCTAATTTCTCCAAAAACTGAAACCCTGTATATAACGGCATTTCTACATCCAGAAAAAGAACGTCTATATTTAGTTGGTTGATGTCTTTCAAAGCCTCTGCCGGAAAATGGTAAATAGCTTTTACAAGAACATCATTACCGAAATTTTTCAACTTCTGCTCCATCAGCCAACTCCCTCGGGGTTCATCATCAAGTATTGCAACATTAATCATTTCTTGGTTTTATAATTCTAAGTTCATTCTTTTCCCGTTATTATCTCCACTTTATTATGTCAGGCAATTATCGCCATATTTTACAAATTTGATTATCAATCGATTATAGGATAATTCATTGAAATTCCGTATATTGTTTTGCGACAATATTACCTACTAACTACATTATACGCTTTCAGGGCATCGAGCTGCCAAAATATATGGAATGGTAAAAATAAGCGATAATTCATAGCTAAAAATAGAATAACATCTGCTCAGTTTTCCCGCCGATAAGTGTAATAGCTCATTAAATGAGTAAATGCCGAATGTAAATGAGTAAACACATCATCTTAATGTGTGAATATTAGAAGAATCACGAACATTTTAGTGTAAATTCGTATATGACCTCCAGAAACCATCCTTGGTTGTTTGTAATGCTGTTCCTTTTTGGCGCTGCTGTGCCCTTTTTGGCGGTTGCTCAAAGCACATATAATGCTGTAAAGTATAATATTTCGGACGGATTGCCCTCAGAGAATGTATATGACATTACAGAAGACAGTATCGGTAATCTATATTTATCGACCAATCGCGGAATATTGCTATATGATGGTTACAGGTTTGTTCCACTTAAGGGAACACGCAGTGCAACGAAAAATATATTGTATACACATAACTATTTTTATACCTTCTATCCGCAATATGGAATTGCCGGATTTAAGAATGTTTTCGACACACTGTCCATATTCCGGCCGAACAATTTCTATGACGCCGATCCGAACAATGATCAATACTATCAACTATATCTGGATTCGTTCAATCAAATCTGGTGCGCCGATATTAATAATATAAAATATTACGCCACAAACCACAAAGACACGGGGATATTTGTTATTGATTCATTAAGTAAGTCTCCACTGGACAATATTGCATTTTGCGAACCAAAACATAATCAGCTTTGGGCAATCACCACGGGCGGCATATTTATTTACGATCAAATTAGCAAACAATTAAGCAAAACGAAAAACAAGAAATTATCCGGACACTACTTGACCGGATATTATGACAAAAGTAATACGCTCTATCTATCAACCATTAGCGGCAAGATTCTCAAATATAACCTACTGACAGACAGCGCCATTTACCTCCCGGGATTGGAAAATGGCCTGGCGGTTAAATATTTTTCTGTATTGGAATATGGCAGCAGGAGTCAATTGGTACTGGCAACCGACCATAAGCTTTTCTTATATAATGAATATGCTAAATCATACGATTTAATTTATGACGGCGGGAATGCCATTATCCAAAATATTCATTTGAATCATCCATTGCACATTATATGGCTGGCAACCACCAAAGGGCTTATAAAAGTCAGCCGACCCTCTGATTATTTGGAGACCTACCCTTTCCCCGCCAAAACTCTTTATAATATTTCTGTTATAACAAAAGATGCGTCTGGAGCTATTTTGGCTGCGCAGGGGAACCATATTTGGAAGTACAAAAATGGAATATGGAGCCGCTTCACATTTGAGCGTGAAACCGTTCAATGTACAGATATTACTTTTTACAAAGGACAGCCGCTATTGTCAACGAATAACGGTTTATATATTTTAAAAAAAAACAAGATTGACAAATTCTTACTAAAAGGCCTTCCAAGCACCCTGGTCATAAAATTTTGCTATTATGACACACATAACCGTCTATGGATAATCCCTTTAAATGAGCCCATCAAAGTATTTAATATGGATTCAAAAACGGAATTAGTGGATTTTTTAACCAATCGGGATTCAATCGCCAAAGATAATGTGCTTAACGCTGTAACAGAAGACAGCAACGGCAAATTATGGTTCGCAGCATGGTTTCCTAAAAGCTTCGGCATTGCTTACTATGATGAAAAAAAGCGGCAAATAAAGTCTTTGGCAGACGATATTAAACCAGCCTTCCATGGTCGTTTTATGGGAGATTACTTTAGTGGGCTATCAAAAACAGCAAACGGAGATCTATTGTTTTGTGGTTCGGGCGGATGGAATCTGGTATCATTAAAAGGAGAAATTTTAAAGCTGTTCAATACGGAACTTTATAATGTATCGAGCAACATGATAGCGAATATATCAGCCGATTCCAGTGGCAATATCTGGTTTTCGACAGATGAAGGATTAAATGTATATAATCCTCGATTAGATAAACTTATGCATTTCGGTCAAGCAGAAGGTTTGCCTACAGACGACCTGATGCACGGCTACTATCAAACCAAAAATAACCGGCTGTTGTTAGGCGTAGACAATGCAATTGTGTCTGTAAACCAGTCAAAAGCTTTACAAACCAACATGACAAATAAACTGGAACTCACAACGATCAGGGTAAACGGGCAACTACTGCCAAATACAACAAACAATCTGACATTAAATAAAGATGAAAACGAGGTGGAATTCAACTTCAGCACTTACATGTATTCCGATAACCAAGTCATCTTTCGCTACCGTTTTCAAGAAGACACAGGTTGGACTACCTTAGATTTCCGCCCAACGCTATCACTAGCCAAGTTACCCCCTGGCACCTATCATATAGAAATACAGGCAGGAGACAAATTGGGTAATTTTCAACAGAAGCAACTATTTATCAATTTAAAAATCCCCACTCCGTATTATAAAACCTGGTGGTTTACGGTAGTTGTATTTCTGTTATCCGCACTTCTTATATTTTTAGCGGTACGTTACTATTTTATGCAACAAAAGATTAAACACAGCCTAAAAGACCGCATTAAAGATGCCAGAATGCAAGCACTCCGCGCGCAAATGAAACCACATTTCATTTTCAATGTACTCAATTCGATCGAATCCTATATCATTGAAAATGATTCCAAAACCGCAGCTAAACTTATTCAGAAATTTGCTTCGTTATGCAGGTTGATTCTTGAAAACTCTTCTCAAATGATTGTAAATGCAGACCGCGAATGGGAAGCATTAAATCTCTATACAGAATTTGAATGCATTCGTTTCCCAGGTAGGTTCCGCTATTCATTCAACAAAGAAGATGGCATTAAGCTTTCAGAAATATTGATACCGCCCATGATGGTGCAACCATTAATTGAGAATGCCATTCACCATGGGATAAGGAATTCAGCCCAGCGCAACCTGACTTTAAAAATTGAAGTATTCAAATCTGAAGATACCATTGTATTTATCATTAACGACAATGGCATCGGACTTAAGCGTATGCAGGATGATGAGCGGAACAATTCTGGATTGCCGGTGAAGCAAAAATCATTAGGCATTTCAATGATAACAGAAAGGATTGACATTATTAACCAATCCTTAGGCAGAAAGATCGCCTCCTTTACGTTGACCGAATCGAAAGGATATACAGTAGCTACTTTAGTGTTGCCTATTTTTGAAAAAAAAGCGTAAACACAAATGGTGCTCCTACTCCCCAACGACCAACCCATAGACCAATAGACCAATATACGGCATCTGCCAGCCCTTTCATAAAGACAGACGAGGCCCCGTCTTAAAAACCCTACTTCACGGAAACGCTTTTCATGGCACTTACCTTTATCCTCCCGGCAGCAACGAATTTTGTTTTCCAGTAAGGATCTTCCAGATTACCAATACTTACACCTTTAGAAGATGCATTTACAAAACGATGATTGCTTAAATAAAATCCTACGTGAGAAACAATTGTGCCCTGTATCGTCTTGAAAAAAACCAAGTCCCCCTCATGTAAAAATTCTTTATTCTTAAAAGCCTCTACCCTCCCCGTAAAAAACTGCTCTATAGATGTACGCGGTACATCTATATCGTAAACATCCGCATACAACCGTTGCACAAAAGCGGAACAGTCTATTCCTTTTTTTGTAGATCCGCCCCACAAATACGGCGTGTGAAGCCACTCGTCAATAAAGCGGTAGAGTCGCATATTATGGATATTGTCAGGCGTGGTTTTTAGATAACTCGCATATTTACTTTTCAATGAAACGCTTTCAGCGTCCTCCACGAGTACAGTATTGTCGGGAGAATTTTGGGGAATATCTTCCGTTTGTTCCTCAGGCAATAAGATATCTTTTGTAGACAAATCATAGTCATGGGCAGAAGTTTCCATTTTTTTTGCAGAGCTGCAATCAACTGACATCAAGGCGAAGTATAGCAAAGCGCACATGATCATTATATTAGACCGTTTCATGGATGATAACTTTTAGTACAATAAAAAAATAGTTTACTGTTTGAGAAGGAAGAAAATAAACTAAAGTGTTTGTTGCAACGTAATCTTGTGTACAGTCCGTGATGAAGGTATTCTTAAAAAATCAATAGCACAAAGTAAAGCAACTTCTTGCTAGCAACGAAAATTATTTCTAAAAATAGAATAGCTAAAGCGATCTGCCATAACAAATGGAACATTGGCACCCATTAAAAAATAGACGCTCCCTCATTTACCAAACCTGCTCACTCATTCAAAGTATGCTTTCGCTCATTTATGTCAAAAATTCAATCTACGTTAAACTAAATTGCAATTATGTTTTTGACAAGGAAGAAAATATTTTTTAAAACTAAAAATCACAAACCATGAGCTTTAAGGCTAAACTCAAAGTTGCAGGAAAGGAGTACAATGTACTTGATGTAAACTATGCTCTTCATCAAGAGGTAGATGCTACAGGGCGTCCGTCATCCATTACCCGCGGGGGCAAAATCAATATAACGATCGAAAGTACCGGCGAAACTGATTTGTTTGAATGGATGTGCAACAACTTCGAAAGAAAGGAAGGAAGTATCGTATTTATCAAACGCGATTCAGACGCGACTTTAAAAGAGCTGAAATTTAAAGAAGGTTATCTTATTAATTATGAGGAACAATTCCATTCAATTGATAATAACCCACTTAAAACTTCCTTTGCTATTTCCGCCAAAGAAATTACGCTCGGCAGCGGCACACACACCAATGAATGGGTATAGCCCTATAAAGGTTTCAAATACAAATAGGTTGGAGAAATATCTTCTGTTCAATATAGTGGCTAAGCCGTATTTAAAAATATTATGGGTATAGATATAACAACACAAATTTCAGTCAATGGGAAGCGTATCCTCTTCTCCAACCTTTGTATAAACCAGTATTTGGCAGATGTAAACTCCTTCTCCTTCACTTGGCGGGAGAAAAAGAAGGACAAACAAAGCAACTATCAGGAATATGTAAGTTTCTACCAAAACAATCTCGCTAAGCAAGTCATTGTAAAGATCGGCAGTGGAAATAATACAGACTTCACATTCAAAGGTTTCATTTCGTCTATTTCCTGCAGCGGGAATGATGACATGGCCACTGAATATAGCATTTCAGGTAAAGGAGATTTCGCAAAGTTGGACGAAATAGAAGAATGCAACAGCTATTATAAAAAAACGCTATCTGATATCGTTTCAGATAGTTTAAAAAATGCCGACTACCTATTACAAGCTCAAACAAGTAAAGAGCTCTTCTACACAGTACAATACAACCAAACCAAATTCGGTTTCTTACGATTACTTGCCATTCGATATGGCGAATGGTTTTTCTACGACGGGCAACAAATGATTTTTGGACCGGTATTCAAAAATTCCATATCCGTGCAAATCCAAAAAGACATTTTAGATGTAAATATTTCCGCGAAAATATTCAAAGCATCCGAAAAGAATGTAGGATTCAATACTTACGCAGGTACACAAGTAGAAAAATCGGGAAACGACGCCAGTAATATCAACAATGAGCTGATCAATGCCGGTTCTGACGGCGGAAATGCATTATTTGGCGGCAATCAGACCTACACAAATTCATATACAGTATTAACTAATAATGAATCATTTAACAACAACATAAAAGATTATGCCGAAAACCAGATGCATGGGGGATTTTCCAATGGCATGTATATGACGGCAAAAAGTGGCAATAGCAAAATAGCTTTAGGTACAAAGCTTTCTGTCCTAGATGAGCAAAAACACGCCATGGGGGATTATATTGTCATACAAATTAATCATTTCAGTAATTCGAATTCCTTTTATCAAAACAGTTTTGTTGCAGTACCGTCTGACCTAAAGAAGCCGCCCTATGTCAATGCACAATTATACCCTATTTGTAAATCACAGCCCGCTATTGTTGTTGATAATGAAGATGATAAAAAACTGGGTAGAATAAAGGTTCGATTACCGTGGCAACAACCAGGAGAAACGACTCCGTGGCTACCGGTGATGGTTCCACATGCCGGTAAAAACAAAGGGTTTCATTTCCTGCCTGAAAAAAATGACCAGGTTATGATCGACTTTATCGGTAATAATGCAGAACGCCCCTATGTCATAGGAGCATTCTATACAGAAGAAAATGGTCATGGTAATGATCCTACCGGCAATAACGTAAAGGTAATCGGAACAAGAACAGGAAGAAGATTAGAAATTAATGACGACAAAGGGTACATAAAATTACAGGACTTTAATAAAGAAGGCTCAAGTGAGCAGCAGAAAGGAAGCCAGATCATACTCAAAAAAACCAGTCAAGGCATCTCCACTTTAATCGATTCAGGCTTTGACAACAACAATTTTGCTCAAATTATGCTTACAGAAAAATCTGTAGCACTAGATTTAAAAAAAGACGGTGATCACAAATGTTCCATCATCATGAATGTAGACGAAGACAAGATTGTTATTCACTCCAAAGGCTCCATAGAAATATCCGCGGACAAACAAATAGATATAAATTCAGGAACAATAAACATCAACGCTTCACAAGAACTTAATCTAAAAGGAACACAAACAGGTGTCAATATTAAAGGCAAAGATATCAAAGCTGACGCTGATAAAAATTTAGAATTATCAGCAACGGTAGATATAAAATTGGCGGCAATGGCCATGTTGGAAGTATCAGCAACAGCGTCAGCCAAATTGGATGGAGGGCCTATGACCACAATTAAAGGGGGAATGGTTATGATAAATTAAAATATATTATTATATAAAGACATGCGTTACACTGTTTTCTAGTTTTAAGCCTTGCCGGATAGACGTATTCTGGCTCAAATGTAGTAGAAATTAAAGAGGATAGGCGTTCGTATGTGTTAATAATCAGTCCAAATATATATTTCCTGGAAACTGAATAATAAGCCAGTCATCTTATAACATAAAAAATATACCAACCAAATGGGACAACCAGCAGCCAGAATAGGCGACTTACACGTATGCCCGATGTCAGACGGCCCAAAACCTCATGTAGGCGGCCCTATTCTACCAGGAGGATGCGCGACTGTTTTGATTGGCGGAGTGCCCGCAGCGCGCGTAGGCGATATGATTACCTGCATAGGCACCCCTGATGTAATCGCCATGGGATCTTGTACAGTACTCGTTGGTGGGATGCCGGCAGCGCAGATGGGTAGCACATCTGCACACGGAGGTAAAATAACTTTAGGAGCAATGAACGTTCTGATTGGATAAAATGATGGAAGAAGCAGTATTAAGAAAACTAGCAGACCAGGCAGCGGCCATTGCCAAAGACACGTCTGAGTCCCTAAGAAGGTTCGGCAAAGACATATCGGTGCTCTACTATGCTGTACAATTAAACAGTATGTCACTGACACTGTTCCCGGATAATACCGAGCACAAAAAATTGGACAATAAAAAGGCTAACTGGAAGCTGAAAGAAATGATAGAAGAAGGTAGGCAAAAATACAAATATGCGTCTCAAAATGATAAAAGAAAGGTAGCGGAAATGGAGAAGATATTCCGTGACGGGCAAAAGAGGATCAAAGAGTTGTATGCAAATTATGTACAATAGATGAATCAATTAAAATTTGAATAATGGCTATAGCAGCGACATGGGAAAGAAATATACTCATACACGACACAAGAGTTGTGGGGACCGCTCCACAATATTTGGCGCACACTATTTTTTCTATAAATGAAAACAGCGGACTGGATTTTATTTTCAAATCGATTTC
>DATJDF010000201.1:0-1792 GCA_035497555.1 Arachidicoccus sp.
ACTGGAAAATCGTAGAAATCATAAGGATATTAAATCAATAATCTAAGCAGGGATAAAGACCACTGCGTGGTCTTTATCCCTGCTTTTAAGTGTTTAGCAAGAAAGAACACCTAAAAAAACATTGAACAAAGAGGTTAAGGATACCATTGCTGTTGAGCGTGTGATTTTATAACAAGTACCGCAAAAATAATTCAGGATATATTTTTCCCAAAAGATGGATAGCATTCTCGTCCTGTTGCACATTCTTCGCCTGTGAAAATACCAGCTATTTAGAATTTGCCGCAAGATTATTTATTGACGAAATAAGAGCCAGAGAGAAGCCTAGCTTGGAAAGCCGATGTTTACTTTCATTCCATGTCTCCGCCATATTTACACTACGCTGTTCGTGTAATCTTTGGGCTTCAGTTTTTTTTGCAACCTTACCCACAGTGAATATGCCTGATATGATTCGTGTTCCTTGGAGCAGAACTTTGCTTTAAGCTTCCTTCAGATTCCACCTCACGGTGGACACCCTTGCTCTTGGCTAGTGGTTGACGATTACAAACCCCCATAGAGGACTTTCACCTCTTAGCAAACCGACATGCACGGCACACAAACAAAAAGACCCACTTACGTGAGTCTTTTTGTTTGATTGATAACCAGTGCCCCGGGCGGGACTCGAACGCCACCTGAGTATCAATAACTTATAAATAAAATGTGTCAATAAAATGTCAAAATGAAATGCAATGCTCCAGAAGGAACTCTTTATTAGATCCCTAAACACTTTTTCCTATCAGAATCAAAGTTAAAAGATTAAATGGAAAAACCACTCTCTCCTTTACATAGATTTCGAATTCTGTGCGAATTGTATGATCTAACAGGAAGGCGCCACATTCACATTTTCTAAAATGGGGACTCGCAGGCCTCTGCCCTCCGACTATGGATATAGTTGGATTAAAAGATGTCCTTATATAATAGGAAAGGATACCCTTCTCCCTGAAGCAGACCTGTCCCATATTAAAGAACCAAATGCACTATGCTGCGACTATTTATCTAAACTGTACAATCGCTATTGGAATAACCAAGGCGTTTCAGGCTATTCTTAGGAGCTGAATGATATGCTGAAAGCGCTATTTGAACATGCCACGGAAAAACTGGATGGAGTAGCGTTATTCATGTAAAAACAAAGCACCGCTAACCAATTAACGATTAAGAAAGTTTTGTCAAACAAATAATAGATTCCAACAAGCTGATAATGAATCACATATATATTTGGAAGGAAATTGAAAGTTTCGGATATTTGAGAATCAGCAAAATACTAACAAATACTAATCAATATGAGCACTAGTTTGGTAATCCAACATTTTGACAAAAAAAATTAATCGGAGATACACAGATATTTTTGAACCGGCAATTAAAGCCGCTGGTCTCACACCATATAGAGTAGTTAGGGACCCGAATGTAATTGTCCCAATCCACTTTGTAAGCTAAATCCACTAGGAGAAAAGTGGATTATTGACAATCAGAGTTTAATAGAATTCAGAGGTGATCCAGCTCTATTAATACAGAAACAAACAATGAAGATTTACCATTTTAATATATATCATTTAATAATGGTACATGATTACGTATCTCTTACCAACTAAGTAACTGATTAAAAGTATAATAGAGATAGCAGTGAGCAATATCATTAAGGATTCGAAAACATTTTGTAAACGTATTGAAGACAAGTATGAAATAATCAAAGCATGAAGATAATTGACATCTTAAAAGGACGAAGCGATCAAAGTATAGATGATGTAAAAATTCCATT
>DATJDF010000202.1:0-2487 GCA_035497555.1 Arachidicoccus sp.
CCCTGCCTCCGGCCGTAAAAGACTCAGCTGAAACTTTTGTTTTTCCATAAATATGTGCGGCGGAAGATGCAGCCCGGTTTTCTATATTACCCAGATCACCTTCACTCCAGAATTCTCCGCCCACCTCATCGGATTGACCGCCATATTGAAGAAATTCACCAGGAAAGCCCCAGTGTCCATAATTTTCCAACCAGGTATGCAGTCCATGCTCATGGCTCACTTCTCTTAAACCAGCCACATACTGATAAGCTACCTCGTGGGCGATAAATCGCCGCATGTCCCATAAAAATCGGTCAGCCCTATCTTCACTTCCCACAACCAATCCCTGGAGCACGGGTAGATAAGGTGTAGGGTCATAACCAAATGCTTTTTTGAATTTGGTTATTAATCCATCTGTCCAGTTCTGCCCCCCGGTTTCATAACTGTCTTCAACAGTTACTTTGAAAGTTTTCCGATCACTGGCCGGTATCCGCTTCAATATCTGGCCTAAAAATGCATCAAAATGTGCCCGGACGTGTTTCTTACTCATTTTATCCACTTCCAGCCCGGTTCCTTCTGGCGCAGCAGGCCCGTTTTTTACACCAGTGGGCACCATCCCGGTACGCATAATAATCCAGGAGCCTTTTGGAGCTTCCCATTTAAATCTGCCATCTGGTTGCATAAATCTGGTCACGTCCACAACCTTGGCCGGATCAATCAGCTTCGTCTTATCATTTACAGTAGGTTGCACAGCCCACTGATAAGCGGTCCAATAAGGAAACGGTGTCGGAAACATCTTCGCAAGTGATTTTTCGGCATAATCTTCTACTACAGGCGTGGCAGAAATCTTGAGTTCATTCAGTCCGCTATTTTCCGAAACTTGATCGAATTTAATTCTGAATTCATTGGCAGTCGTGGCTGGCACCGAAATAGCCCCGGGTGCATAGGGAAGAAAGCCCACGTTTAATGCATCATTACTGCGGTCCACCCGAAATGATTTTATGGTCTTGTAAGCGCCATTGATCATTGCCTGTACCACTCCTTGCAGTACCATGGTATGCTTTGCAGGATATAAAACGACACTTCTTGCAGTAAGCGGTTCGCGAAATTTTACATCAATCGTAAATATACTGTCTTTTTTAAAGCTAACTCCACGCGAAGTATCCCCATCGGTAAGATAAGTATCATTTGAAATACCCGGGATAGTCGTAACAGTCGCACCCAACTCCCGGAGGGTTTTATTGAAATCTTTAGGCGCCGGCATGGCCAGCACACGTACATCCTGAAAGCTATTACCTGAGCCGACGGGTCGTTTTAATTTCAGATCAATGGTTTGGCCGCCTTCCACCACAACTTTTGAGGCGCAAAGGTACCGCATGGACTCCTCCGGCTTTATCCATGGACCGCCAGACTGGCTCCAGCCAGGACTATTGAAAATACCAATTTCAATATTGAGTTTTGTTGCTGTTTTTAAAGCGGCATGCAAAATATCCCACCACTGATCCGAAAAAATCTTCACCTTCCCGTAAGGCACATCATCTAAACCGATATTGCCGATAAATGCCCGGTTAATGCCTGCTTTTTTCATTGCCTGGAGATCTTTTATCACTCCTGCTTTTGAAAGGTTGTCTGATATCCAATACCAATAGACACTGGTCTGAATTGAATCCGGGACCGTCCTGAACGCCGATTCCAAGGTTTTCAATTGTGGCAGCTCTTTTATTGAATCATTTTTAGCAGGTGTCAATGGATAATAAGACATAAAAAGTCCACTTATAACCAATAAAAGGCAAATAATCCATCTTACGTTCAATTTCTTCATCCTGCAATTGTTTTTATAAAATTTAAAAATCAACACGCTAACTTCAAGCCTTAGCTCTGCTATACGATATATTACATTCAATTAGCGTCACTTCAAAGATGGGTAAAATCCATGAAGGCTCAGTCTAATCAATCCTTAACAAACTGTAAATAGAAGTGCGACCTTTTGTCGATTTATCAGAATTATCTTTTATGAATGTTAAGAATTAGTAAATTAAAAAGACCCTATCGTTAATAACCATACTATGGGATCTTTATAATTTTTAAAAATTTGAAATCCCTTTACTTCACCGCACTTATCCTCCCAACAAATCCGCCGCCACCAGCCAGTTCTATCGTTAACTGATTCTTTCTCTGCACTGTTTTTGTTACAAGCTCGGCTTTCAATGGGTCCTGCAGGTTATCTTTTAGCATATCGATACTATATTTGCCACGCTTTAGGAAATCCAACTTTACTTTTATTTGCCGGGATCTTTTCGCCCCATTTAATGCGGACAAAAACCACTCTTTTCCTTTTCTGCGCGCAAAAACGGCAAGGTCACCAATCTTGCTTTGTCCCAGGACAATTGTTTCATCCCAGGTTTCCGGCAGCGCCATGACCATCGGTCTTACCTTACTTTTCAATAGATCATCCGGGTCTACCGCCAGACACATAAACGCCGAATTGAAACTTGCGACAGTTGCGAC
>DATJDF010000203.1:0-3454 GCA_035497555.1 Arachidicoccus sp.
CGCCAGGAAGGTCTGTCTGCTCAGGCAGTTGTCCTTTTAATGGCTGATTAGTGGATTAGCGATTAAAGGGCCAAGGATATTCACCCGTTAATGGCAAAAGAAAAACAAATCTTTAGCAACATATCTTTTAATTTAAAAGTATTTTCGCACCGCTTAAGTGTTTGGTTGACTTTTTGGGTGTTTTGCTCCTTTACTGAAATTTAAGGGAAGGACTACCCAGGGCAAAACACATAGCGAAATCAGATCCTGATAAAAAAGTATCTTTCATTATAAACCAGTTTTTGAAACGACAAGATTATGGCGCATTTAACCGTTCGAATTGTAAATGAATCGGAATTTCCCTTACCGGCATATGCCACTGAGGGGTCATCAGGTATGGATCTCAGGGCAAAATTGCCCGCTCCGCTAACACTGCAGTCCCTGGAAAGGACTTTAGTGCCAACGGGTCTGTTCATTGAACTGCCTGTGGGGTATGAAGCGCAGATCAGGCCGCGCAGCGGCCTGGCGGTCAAACAGGGGCTGACCTGTCTGAATACCCCCGGAACCATCGATGCAGATTACCGCGGAGAAATAAAAGTGATTCTGGTCAATCTATCTAAAGAACCTCAGACCATTCATCCGGGTGACCGGATCGCCCAGATGGTGATTGGACAAATAGAGCAGATTCAGTGGACAGCCGCTATTACACTTGGTGAGACGGATCGCGGTGCGGGCGGATTTGGTCATACCGGGAAACAATAATTATGGTAACAATGGTATTTTACAGGCAGATCAATCCCATGCACTTCAATTAAGTCCACAAAATTTATGAAATTACGCTATTATATTACCTGTTTTATTGTCATTAGCTGGGCAGCTTCCTGCAGAACAGTTAAGAAGGCAGAACATATACAAAAACAGTTGAACCAAAACGATACTTCTAAAATTGTCATGGTTACCCCCAATATGGAAAGCCCTGAGCTCGATAGCCTGCACAAGATTCTAGCTGTACTTGACAGCCAGAAAATTGATCAATATTCCACATTTACAGCCAAAGTAAAATTGGATTATTCCGGTGCGGACAATAATGCCAGTGCAACGGCTAATATTCGGATGCGTAAAGACAGTGTGATTTGGGTCTCTCTAACTGGCCCATTTGCCATTGAAGGTTTCAGGGTGATGATCCGCCCAGATAGTCTGGTGCTCATGGATAAATTAAAACATGTGGTGATGCGCCGTAGTATCAGCTATCTTGAAGAAATAGCCCAGCTGCCCATCAGTTTTACAGATTTACAGAATATCATTATTGGGAACCCGCTTTTTACCAAAGGCAAGGTCGTCTCCTATCGCCACATCCGCAACCGCTGGTTTGCATCACTCAAGGGAGATGTCTTTAAGAATTTTATCGCGGTGATCAGCAATAATCGTAAACTGATATTAAAAAACAGCCGGATCGAAAATGAGAGTGGAGGACGAAAACGTACCTGTGCGATTGAGTACAGTAATTATACGCCGGTTGGGGACATAAAAATTGCAGCTGAACGAAAGATAGAACTGGTTGATAAAAAGAAAATTGAGGTAAAACTGCAGTTCAGAGACTGTAATTTTAACCAACCTGTTACATTTCCGTTTAGTATTCCTAAAAGTTATACAGAGAAATAAGTTTTCTAGCCTTAATCCTTTAACTTTAAAATTCTAAAAAATATACTTCTCATGTTAAAAAAGTTGTTTGTATGCATCGTACTGTTTGGCATCTGCTGGATGTCTGGCTATGGGCAGCAAACAAGGGCCGAAATCCAACAGGAACAAAAAAGCCTTCAAAATGAGTTAAAAGACCTGAACGAGACCCTGTCCCAGGTGCGTAAAACCCGGAAATTGTCTCTAAGAGAACTTGATCTGCTGGAAAGAAAGATTAATGCGCGTAATTCTCTGATTGTTTCTATTAACGAAGAACTGGATGGATTGAATATTAAAATCAATGAATATAACAAGGAGGTTGAAAAGCATCGTAAGCAGCTTGACACCCTGACGACTAAATATGCCCAGAGTCTTGTTTTCGCCTATAAAAACAGGGGAAGTTATAATTATATAAATTTCCTGTTTTCATCTAATTCTTTTAATGATGCTTTGCGCCGGGTGGCCTATCTTAAAAGTTACCGCGCTTACCGGGAAACCCAGGCAGATAATATTAAAAAAGCACAGGCGATTCTAAGAGCGAATATCAAAAAACTGGAATCCACCAAGACAGATAAGCGTTTGGCTGTAGGGAAACAAAGTCATCAGCTAACCGGATTACAAAATGACCGGAACGAAAAAGATAGTGCCATCGTTGAACTCAAGTCCAAGGAAGGAGAAATCGGAAAAGAAATTGCAGTGAATGCTACCAAGAGAAGAAAACTTCAACAGGTACTGCGCCAGGTGATTCGCCGGGAAATTGCAGAAGCGGAACGAAAAGAAAAAGAAAGACAGGCACGCATTGCCAAAGCCAAACAGCAGGAAGAAGAGCGGGCCAGGATTGCCCAGCAACAACAGGCCCTGAAAGACAGACGTGAAGCGCTTGCGCTCGCCGAACAGAAAAAAGCACAGGCAGCAAATGCACCCGGCGGTACTTCGGGTAACGATAAACAGGCAAGAACAGATACCAAAGCTTTGACCTCGGATGATAACAACGAAACAGCGACTGCCGGCGCACCGGTAAAACGCAGAGAAGAGCAGAAAGCCGGTAATACGAATGCTGAGCGTATTGGCAGATCCTATAATGTACTGGAATCCACAGAAAAATCACTGACAGAATCTTTGGATTTTGAAAAGAACCGTGGTGGACTACCCTGGCCGGTTAGTGGCGGATTTATATCCGGTGCCTACGGGGTACAGACGATTCCCGGAACCAACCTAAAAGAAGTAAATGACGGTATTGAAATAACCGGCACCGGTGGTAATACTACAGTCAAATCCGTGGCATCGGGTACGGTTTCTGTCGTTATTTCTGATGAGACCTTTGCTGTTATTGTCCGCCATGGTAAATATTTTACTACTTATAGCAATCTGAAAGATGTAACGGTCCACCGGGGTGACGAAGTCAAGGCCGGAACAATTCTGGGTCATATGTCGACCGGTTTATCTAATATCGCCACCGTGTTTTTTATGGTGACAGACAGCCAAGGCAATTCACTGGATCCCATGACATGGATCAAACGAAGATAATATCCCTTACTTTTGCATTTTTCAGGCTATTGGTTAAACATTAGCCCTCAAATTACTCAACCTATTTAACAATAAGAAAATGGCAATCAACAGAGGTCCCGTCTCCCAATTCATTGAGCATCACTACAGACATTTTAATGCAGCTGCACTCATCGACGCAGCCAAAGGTTACGAAACCCACCTGAATGAAGGGGGGAAAATGCTGGTATCACTGGCAGGTGCCATGAGCACCGCTGAATTAGGTATTTCCCTGGCAGAAATGATCCGCCAG
>DATJDF010000204.1:0-4530 GCA_035497555.1 Arachidicoccus sp.
TGGCATTTAAAAATATCCATATTGCTCCTGTTTGACCGGGGGCAAAACTTATTGCCCGCTTAAGCGACAGATATCCCTTTATCGTAAAAGCTCGCTGATGACTGCCTGAGCAGCCCAGACGCGGTTGCCCGCCTCCTGGGTCACAATGCTGAAAGCACTGTCCAGGATTTCATCACTCAGCTCCACATTACGACGAACAGGTAAACAGTGCATGACCTTTGCCTGATTGGTTAATCGCAATTTCTCCAGCGACAACATCCAGGAAGGATCATTTTCGTAAATCTTTCCATAATCATTATAAGTACTCCAATTCTTTACATAAACAAAATCGGCATCTTTTAAGGCCGCATCCTGATCATGCGTGATGGTTGCACCCCGTGTAAACTGGGGTGCCAGCTCATATTGTTCCGGATGGGCTATAACAAATTCCCCTTTGCCCTCCCAGGCACACATCCACTGTGAAAAACTATTGGCCACGCACTGTGGCAATGGTTTAACATGTGGTGCCCAGGTCAATACAATTTTCGGTTTGCGACCTGCAAAATCCTGAGGCCTGCTTCTTACCTGCTCCGTAATTGTAATGACATCCGTTAGGCTCTGCAGCGGGTGCAGGGTAGCACTTTCCAGGCTAATTACCGGCCGGCCACAATGTTTAATAAATTCATTTATATAAAGTTCGCTATAATCATCTTCTCTGTTCGCAAGAGATGGGAAAGTGCGAATACATAAAATATCAAAATAACTCCCCAGAATCGGGGCAGCATCCTTCACATGTTCCGAAGTATGGCCGCTCATAATGGCCCCTTCTTCAAATTCAAGTTGCCAGCCTTCTTTATCTACATTAAATACGATGGCTTCCATTCCTAAATTCCGCGCTGCGATCTGGGTACTTAACCTGGTCCGCAAGCTGGGATTAAGAAACAGGAGTCCAATTCGTTTCTTATTGCCTAAGTTCCCGTCTTTAAAAGGGTCTGCCTTGTAATCCAGGGCTTTCTGCACCAGTAGGTTGATGTCACGCACATCTTCTACAGTGGTAAATTTCCGAGTCAGCAGATGACCTATTTTTGTTTGATTTAATAACCCAACGGGATTTGATTCTTCCATTTTTCGATAAACTTAAGTGCAGTAAATTATTAATTCATTTCCAGAAAACAAAAAACACTATGATAAGGAAACAAGGCTGTTATTAAGCCTCAACAGCTGAGAGATGTTCTACTTCTTCCTTTAACAACTCAAGAAATTCATCGACCTGTTTCTTGCTGATCGCAAGAGAAGGCAGCAGCCGAATCACATTAGGTTTGGCTACGCCCGTAAAAACCTGGTGATCAAAGAGCAGGTTCCGACGCAGATCTTTCAACTTATCTTCGGTATCAAAACCGATCATGAGCCCCCGTCCACGGACATTTTCAAGTCCATCGATACTTTTAAGTCGGTTCAGAAGGTAAGTACCTCTCTGCCGGGCCTTTTCTATCAGCTGTTCGGACGCTAATACTTCCAGTACAGCTATTGCAGCAGCACAGGCCAGATGATTGCCACCAAAAGTAGTACCCAGCATGCCGAATTTAGCTTCTATTTTCGGAGAAATCAAAATTCCTCCGATTGGAAACCCGTTGCCCATACCTTTGGCCATGGAGTAGATATCCGCGTTGACATCGGCATAATCATGGGAGAAAAATTTTCCGCTTCTTCCGTAACCACACTGAACACTGTCTGCAATAAATATCGCTCCGTTCTCATCACAAAGGGACCTGATCTTCTGCAGGAAGCTTTCCGTCGCAATACGGATGCCGCCTACCCCCTGAATTCCTTCTACAATTACAGCTGCTATTTCTTCACCCTGTTTTTCAAAACAGGTTTCTAGCGCAGCTTCGTCATTATAAGGCAGAAATATAATATTATCTGTTTCGTTTATCGGTGCGACGATCGAAGGATTATCTGTCGCTGCTACAGCCAGAGAAGTTCTGCCGTGGAAGCTCCCTTTAAAAGCGATCACTTTCTTTCGGCCGGTATTAAAAGAAGCCAGTTTAAGAGCATTCTCATTGGCCTCGGCACCACTGTTACATAAAAACAGCTGGTAATCCGTTTTGCCGCTCAGTGCGCATAGTTTGTCTGCCAGTTCCTGCTGCAAAGGAATCTGCACTGAATTAGAATAAAAGGCAATTTTATGGAGTTGCTCCTCAATGCGCTGTACCCAGTGCGGATGGGTATGACCAATGGATATAACGGCATGACCACCATACATATCCAGATACTGTACACCATTATCGTCCCAGACATAAGACCCTTGTGCCTTGGTAATGGCAATGTCATAAAGTGGATAAACCGGGAATAAAGACATCTTAAAAGATTTTTTAGATAATTATGTAGTAAAATTAAAAATAGTTAGCCTTCAGGTTCAACCCTGTAGCTTCTTCCAGTCCAAACATCAGGTTCATATTCTGAACTGCCTGACCTGAGGCCCCTTTCAGTAAATTGTCCGTTGCAGAATGCACCACCAGCTTTCCACCCACTTTTTCAAGAAACAAGACGCAATTATTCGTATTAACGACTTGCTTCAAAAATATTGGCTTATCGCAGACAACTGTAAAACGGGCATCCTTATAAAAAGCCTTGTATAGTTCATTTAACTGCCCCAGGCTCAGGTCACAGTTGAGTGTGGAGCTTATGTATATTCCACGCGGGAAATCACCTCGCCATGGAACAAAATTCAGTACTTCTTTATTTTCCGACCAGGTCGGTAACCCCGGCTGTAATTGGTGCAGGGACTGCTGAATTTCATCCAGGTGCTGGTGTGTCAGCGTCTTATACGCCTGGATATTATTATCACGCCAGCTGAAATGTGTTGTGGGTGATAAAGACTGACCGGCACCGGTAGAACCGGTGATTCCTGTGGTATAAATTTCTTTCAGTAAATTTTCCTGTGCCAGGGGCAAAAGACCTAACTGAATGGAGGTTGCAAAGCAACCCGGATTAGCCACATCATGCGCATTAACAATAGCCTGCTTATTGATTTCAGGAAGACCATAGATAAAATCGCGATCACCAAATTTTGCATCTTTTACTAAACGAAAATCATTGGCAAGATCGATAATCCGGATCCGGGGATCCAGTGTATTTTCTTCTAAAAACTTCTTTGAATTGCCATGACCCAGACAAAGGAACAGTACATCGACATCATCCGATAACACACTGGTGAAAACCAGTTCAGGATGATTAATCAAATCCTGGTGCACATCGGACACCGGGTTACCGCCATTACTCTTACTATGAATCAAAGTCAATTCAACCTCAGGATGATTCACCAATAATCTGATTAATTCTCCTCCAGTATATCCCGCCGCTCCTATTACCCCTACTTTTATCATAATAACTCCTTTTTATAATTGAACAATTGCCCTGTAAGACTTGATGCTGAAAATACTTGGTTTATTCGGGCTGATCCTGTTTCAGGGACTCATAAATCGCTACCTGATTACCAAATATCTTACTGAATCCGCGTACATCTTCTCCTGTCCAGCCGTTATTCATCTCACCATACTTGCCAAATTTCGCATTCATTAGATCGAAAGGCGATTCGATACCCAGCACCTGGAACCGGTAAGGGTATAATTTAAGAAAGACTTCTCCCGTTACGTGAAGCTGAGCGCTGGTCATCATTGCTTCCATATCCCGCATAACCGGATCCAGAAGCTGTCCTTCATGTAGCCAGTTACCATAAAAACCAGCGATGGTATCCTTCCAGCTCAGTTGCCACTTGGTAAGTACATGTTTTTCCAGGCTGTGATGTGCTTTGATGATTATGATGGGCGCTGCTGCCTCAAAGCCAACACGGCCTTTAATACCAATAATCGTATCTCCTACATGGATATCCCGGCCAATACCAAAGGGGCCCGCAATTTGTTGTAAGGCCTGGATGGCTTCAGTGGGCGCGCCGTAGGTGTGCCCGTTAATGGCCACAAGTTCACCTTTTACGAAGCCTAATTTTATTTCTTCAGGTTCCGCTTTTGTCACCTGTGTCGGCCACGCTTCGTCAGGTAAAAATCCATTGCTGTTCAAAGTTTCTTTACCGCCAACGCTGGTTCCCCAAAGGCCTTTATTTATGGAATAAGCTGCTTTTTCAAAATTCATCTCAACACCCTTTGCTTTCAGATAGCTTATTTCTTCTTCCCGGCTCAGTTTCAGATCCCGGATCGGTGTGATGATTTCTATTCCGGGGGTAATTATATTCAAGATCATATCAAACCGCACCTGGTCATTTCCGGCACCGGTACTGCCGTGCGCCACTGCATCTGCTTTCAGGTTTTTGGCATGTTCCGCCATATGCAAGGCCTGGATAAGTCTTTCTGCACTAACACTCAGTGGATAGGTATTGTTCTTTAAAACATTACCAAAGATCAGAAAACGGACAACCCTGTTATAATAATCACTGATCGCATCTATTGTTGTATGGGTTTTAACACCCAGCTTATACGCATGCTGTTCAATATTTTGAAGCTCTGCCTGGGAAAATCCACCGGTATTGACAATGAT
>DATJDF010000205.1:0-9195 GCA_035497555.1 Arachidicoccus sp.
CGTGATGAAGCGGTATTGAAATTTTGTTAGGGCCTTTTAAGTCGAAATCCTGCATAGTGAAATTAGATTTGTTTAAGTAGTAGAAATTAGTACCGACAATACAGGTTGATTACTTCGCAGAGTTGCAGTGAATTTAATAACCAAACCTGGGTTTTAAATCATGTAAAACCATAGTAACATGTATGGTTTTGGAATCAGAATTGCTAAATTAACAATTTTGATTTTAAAATCACTAAAATTTGGTGGTTTTATTACCTTAATTATTGAAATGATACTTGCAAACATATACTCATTCTATGTTTGGGATTACCGTGCCACTTTTTTTAAAATTTTAAATTTTCCCTCTGGTGGTACTTTGATCTATACGAATTTTTGTGGAAAGTATACAGCGTGACCAATCAGCACAATTTGTAGTTTATATTTTGGCGGCGCTCGATTGAGTATTGTGATGCAACAGGTATTGATTAGGGTTGGATAAAGCTAATTTTCACTGTAAATTTTAAGTGCTGCCGCAAATTCTTGCATTACAGGAGCTGTATTTATCGTTCTGATGAGCACTAACTGCAAAAAAATTTCTATTAGTAATACCAAAGTAGCAAAAAGTAAATCCCAGGTTTTGCATATTTGCTACTCAATTTTTGGTTCACGACGGTTCAATAAAAATAGCGATTCTCTGGGTGACACGCTGCTGATCTTCATGGGTCAGGATTACCCGAAAGGGCCTAAGTTGAATCAGATGGTTAAATCTGACCTGGCGACTGATGAATCGGTAGGGCTTGGTGTATCGGGTTAGGGCATTCATATTTTTAAATTAAAAATTCAGGCATTCAATGAAAAAACAAAGAAAGGGCAGCAGGCCGCTAGCGGATCGAAAGGTTTTAATATGCTTTACGAAGGAAGAATATGATGAACTTCAAGCTTTGCTAAAGATTTCCAAATTTAATTCCATGAGTGGAATGGTACGTCATATAATTGAAGGCAAAGGAGTAGTTGCCACGCATTACGAATCCACATTCGATAACCAATTGGAAGAAATAGAGAAAATACATAAGGATTTACATATACTGAGGGTGGAGATGGACCAAAGCTCCAAGTCCTTTTATTTTCAACAACCGCCCGAAGCCATGCTGACTAATGCACAGATCGCAGCATTTATATATGAGCAGGTTGGGCATACAATCGAACCGTTATACGCGCTCATTACTGAAATCTCTAAGAAATGGTTGCCAGCGTAAGTTGGAATCGGACCATGCAGGCGTGGATTTGCTACGAAAAAAGATCGAAGCTGTAGTATGAAGTGGCAGTTTGTCGGAGAAGGGCCGGGAGGGGTAAGACCTGGTTTTTAATTGTAAACCAGAAATATTTAATGAGTAGACTAGACAAAATATTCCGTAACCCCCCAGATTGCTATCTAGTCATTGAAATGCATACAATATTTTGACTTTTACCGGCGCTGCCCTATGAAGTCTTAGAATAGCGGGTTTAATGGGTAAGGGGCAGTGATTAGGCGTATTTATATTTTTTTAATTCAAAATCCAACCAATCAATGGGAAAACACGAAAATAGCAGTAAATCTCCGGTTGATCGAATTGTAACGGCTTATATTCAGCTGGAAAAGTATGGTGAACTTGAGGCCTTGCTGCAAGATGGTGGTTGCAGTTCCATCAGTGGTCTGTTACGCTATATGGTTAAAAATAGAAAAGTGATTACCAAAAAATGTGATAACACATTAGACAAATTAATGTTTGTGCTGTCCGGTATCCGCACGGAATTATATTTCATGGATTTAAATATTAACGTGATCCGCAAGGGGTTGGATGGTCTAGAGTGGCCGGAGGCTAAGCGCGCGGGTAAACAGGAAGTCGTGGAAATGTTTCACCAGGGCGGTAGGAATATTTCGCCCTTATTTAATCTGATTACTAAACTTTCTTATGTATGGTTGCCAGAATAACGACAGGTACGTCGATTGGCGGTGTACTTGAGTACAATGAAAAAAAGGTAACGCAGTCTGTTGCCAGTCTGCTGTACGCCGGAGGATTTCCCAGGGATGCCGATCGTCTTAGTTTTAAAAGCAAACTGGGGGTCTTTCACAAACTGACTAGTGAAAACATTAGGACGAAGGCAAATACGATGCACATTTCGCTGAATTTTTCGCCAAAGGACATGTTGGATGATGAAAAACTGATCCGGATTGCGAAGGATTATATGCAGGGTATAGGATTCGGCGGGCAGCCTTTTTTGGTGTATCAGCATTATGACGCCGCACACCCGCATATCCATTTAGCTACCGTAACGATTACTGATGAGGGACTCCGCCTTCCCACACATAATATTGGAAGGACTATGTCGAGTAAAGTTCGCAAAGAGATAGAAGCGTCCTATGGCCTTATAAGGGTGGAAGGGGTGCAGAAACAGAAAAGAGAACAAAGTTTTCAGGCGAAGCCCATCAAGCTGGAAAGGGTGGTTTATGGAACAGTTGGAACAAGAGACGCGATATTTGGTATTGTAGGGGAGGTGGTAAAAAGCTATAAATTCTGTTCATTACAGGAATTGAACGCGGTTTTAAATCAGTTTGGGATCAGGGCTGACGCAGGGCGTCCCGGAACCCGTATGCACAGGAACGGCGGCTTGATTTACGCTCTGATAGATGAAAATTACCAAAGGGTGGGCAGTGCTATTAATGCCAGCTTGGTTGATGGTAAGCCCACGCTTAAGCACCTGAGGAAGCGCTTTGTCGCCAATAGTCTTAGCCGCAGGCCTTACGGCCAGCGGTTAAAGTATTTACTGGATAAAGCACGCTCCGGTTCAAGTAGTAAGGACGAGATGGAACAGCTATTACATAAGCAAGGCATACGTGTCATTTTCAGAAAAAATTCTGAGGGAAATATTTTCGGCGTCACGTTTATTGACAATGCCACTCGTGTCGTTTATAATGGTCAGGACCTGGGTGAAAAATATAGCGTCCGGCATTTTTTAGCGCCTTTTTTAACGGTTATTGAACAAAATAAGGAGCATGCTACTGTGACAACAGCCGGAACTGAGCTGCACAAATCAAATGTAAACATGGTCAGTAATGCTGTCAAAGAGGTTCGGGCTGAGCATAATCAACAAAAGGATACGATTTCTGAGACTGAACCTAGAACTGTGACTGCGCCCGTAAAAGTGCCTGCAAGTGAACTACCGGTTATCGAAACCATAAAGGACACTTTGTATTATGATGACGAGCGGCAGCAGCGCACCAAATTGCTACACGAAAAGAAGAAAGACTTGCGAAAAGACATGGAGATGGGGTTATAAAAATAATATACCTGCTAGAAAATTGTACGATCGCAATATAAATTGATTTGACAATACCTAATAATACAATATGCAAACAGGAGAAAATACAGAAGGTCTAAGGAAAATTACCGATCTGACCAGGAAGTGTGCCGTTATGATACTGGCGCTCCATTTTTATGTATACTGTTACTCAGCTTTTAAGCATTGGCATTTGACGCACCCTATAGTTGGAAAGATCCTGGAAGTACTGCACCGAACAGGGCTCTTTGATCATTTTTATGTATCCAAACTAGCCACTCTTATTTGCTTAATCATTTCCCTTATTGGGACCAAAGGCAGAAAGGATGAAATGCTGTCAGGGAGGACGATCACCGGATTTTTGATCACCGGACTCGTTTTTTTCTGGGGTAGCCGCTGGGTCTTATATGTTACAGCTCCTATTCCACTGTTAGCGGTGTTTTATATGACGATTACGAGCCTGGGCTTTCTGTTCATTTTACATGGCGGAGCCTTATTGTCCCGGCTGTTCAAAGACAAGCTGGCAAAAGATGTTTTTAACCGTTTACAAGAGACCTTCCCCCAGGAGGAAAAGTTATTAGATAATGAATATAGTGTCAACTTGCCCGCCATTTATAACCTAAAAGGCAAATTACGACGGTCATGGATTAATATTATCAACCCCTTCAGGGGAATCCTGGTGGCTGGAACGCCAGGGTCGGGAAAGAGTTATTTTGTAATCCGGCATATTATCACCCAGCATATCCGTAAAGGATTTACGATGTTTATCTAAGATTTTAAATTTGACGATTTATCGCTGATCGCCTACAATACCTTTTTGAAGTACAAACATGTGTTCCCTGTAGCACCCAAATTTTACCTGATCAATTTTGACGATCTTTCCCTTACCCATAGGTGCAATCCACTGGATCCTGAGTCAATGACCGATATTACAGATGCCACAGAGTCCTCGCGTACGATTATGCTGGGATTGAATAGAGAATGGATTCACAAAGTGGGAGACTTTTTTGTAGAGTCACCTATTAACTTTGTCACGGCCATCATCTGGTTTTTGCGTAAATATAAGAATGGAAAGTATTGCACCTTACCGCATGTCATCGAACTGTTACAGGTAGATTATGAGCAACTCTTTCCTGTTTTACGCACAGAGCCAGAGATCGAGGTATTAATCAACCCATTTGTGACGGCTTATGTCAATGGGGCCGTTAAACAGCTGGAGGGCCAGATTGGCTCTGCCAAAATAGCTTTGGCTAGGCTTGCCTCACCAAAGCTATATTATGTTTTATCCGGCAATGACTTCACCCTTGATCTGAATAATCCCCAAGCACCCAAGATTATCTGTATGGGGAATAATTATCTAAAACGGCAGATATACGGCGCCGTTTTATCCCTTTATACTTCCAGAATGATCAAGTTGGTTAACAGGAAACAACAGCTAAAATCCAGTTTGATATTTGATGAGTTCCCGACGCTCTATTTTAACGCTGTTGACACCTTAATGGCGACAGCCCGTAGTAACCAAGTCTCTACCACTATTTGTGTGCAGGACTTTTCTCAGCTGCGCAGGGATTATGGGAGAGAGCAGGCGGATGTTATTTCTAGTGTTGCTGGCAATATTATTTCCGGTCAGGTTACAGGAGACACAGCCCGTCAACTATCTGAAAGATTTGGCAGTATTATGCAGGATAGAGAGAGCATTTCTATTCATGCGATGGACACTTCTATAAGCCGGTCTCTGCAGCTGGAAGCTGCGATACCGGCCTCTAGAATTTCAAGCCTATCGTCCGGTGAGATGGTCGGTATTGTTGCCGATAACCCGGATCAGAAAATTAAGCTGAAAATGTTCCACTGTGAAATTCAAAATGATCACCGAGCACTAAAAGCTCAGCAGGATCATTATAAACCAATTCCGGTAGTCCGCAGTATTACGGTGTCTGATATTGAGTTAAATTATCAACGCATTAAAAAGGAGGTGTCAGCCATTGTTGATGCTGAAATGGATAGGATTTATAATACGCCTGAACTAGCCGGTCTGCTAGTGGCACAGGGGAACTAGCGGCTAGTTCCCGGGTACTTATTCATTTTGACCGGTACACGTATGAAGGAATTTAGACATTAACGGGGGTCTTTACTTTCTCATATGACATGTTGGCGTAGTCGCTATACCCATAACAAGGATAATATCTAGAAGGGTAATGTAACTTTGTGGCATTTGGGCAAAACTGAATAGCATTGTTTAATTGCTAGAGATGATTATCGCTCGATCAATATTCGGATCAACCCGAAATAGAATATCATTTAATATTTTGGTAGATGAGTCTATAATGCTGTTGAACTCAATTAAGATAAGTATATCTGGCTCTTTTATATGCCAGGATCCGCTAAGTAATTTTGTGTTTATTGTTATGCAGGGGCAGCGGTTGAAGTTGTCAGGGGGATATATTGCTTTTGGAAATTATGATCGCCTCAGTTTACGGGAGCTAAAACACAATACTACAGGGTATCTGCCTGACCGCTACAATTTTTTCTCTATAATTATGGATAAATTAGCTTCAAGTTCACCGTTACAATATGTTATATTTGAGACGAATATAGTTATTGCGACGTTACCCTCCTTACCGAGGTACCAAATAAAACTATTCCTGAAACAAAGATTGTCTTTAAATTAAGGCGTAAGATGAAAAAAAGTGTAAAAACTAAAATGGGGCAATGACATTATGAGACTTTTTGTGGGGCAAAGAAGTTGTTTATTTACGGTAATGATTTTTAATAGGTTATAAAAGATAGACCTTAATTAGAGCCTTGTTGTAGAAATGACAATTAAACGTTTGATAAAATGAGACTTTCTGCACAACTTATGATATTCGTTGGGGCAATTATGACCCGGATTTCAATTAATTTTGCTAAGCGATTGGATTTGATGATGGAGGGTAACAATTATTCATTTTAAAACATAAGGGAGGTTTTTTGCACATGATGACCCTGTCATTGTCGGTTTCCTGAATACCTGATCGTGAATATTTGCGATTAATTAATGACGGTAAACGTAATTGGCAGCGACTTTCAAACGATTTTTTAAACCATAATTGAAATATAGGCTTAAGAGCGAACTTCTAAAGCCAGGTTCTAATTCACTTTTTAACTAAAAATAGTTGCGTATGAAACATTACTTTAAAAATCAATTTTTTTCCCGTCACCGAAATAAAGATCATTTCAAAAGACGGACTTTCATTATTTTCTTTTTATTGCTTGGGAATGCTCTATTTGCTCAGACGGATATTAGAGGAAAAGTCACATCTGCTACAACCGGACTTGAAGGAGTAACCGTACGAGTGAAGGGGGAGAAAACAGCAACTCAAACAGACATTGATGGTAATTATCTGATTCGTGCATTAGGCGATGGAACACTGATTTTTTCTTATGTCGGGTCAGTTACGCAGGAAATACCCATTTATAACCGCTCCAATATCGATGTGGAACTGCAGCTTGTAAATCAGCAATTAAATGATATTGTTGTGGTTGGATATGGGACTCAACGAAAAAAAGACTTAACAGGTTCTATAGCAGTTATCGATGCTAAATCTCTGGAAAATAGAAATCAACCGAGCGTGGGCCAGGCTTTGCAGGGCTTAGCGCCGGGAGTTCGTGTCTCTGGTCCCAATATGCCCGGACAAAACCCAAGGATCGAAATTCGCGGCGTAGGGACGATTAATAATAATTCTCCGCTGTTCGTGGTCGACGGAATGTATGTAGACGACATAACTAACATCACGCCTGATGATGTTGAAACGATGCAGGTTTTGAAAGACGCTTCTGCTTCTGCTATTTATGGTTCGCGCGCTGCGAATGGGGTTATTGTTATTACGACCAAAAAGGGGCGGGCTAATAATAAATTAAACATAAACTTTGATGGGTTTCAAGGTGTTTCAAATATTCATCAGCGACTTGATGTAATGGATCGGGAACAGTACCAGGCATTGATGAGAGCGGCCGCAATTAATGACGGTAAGCCCATTGATGCCGCCAACGATCCAAATAGCTCCGACTTTGTATCGGATATTGACACACACTGGCAGGATGAGGCATGGCAGCCGGGGCCATTTTCTAAATATTCTATTGCTTTATCCGGCGGCAGTGCTGTATCCAAATTCCGTATATCGGGCGATTACAACCACAGAAAAAGTACGTTTACCGGACAGGGACCAGATTTCCAACGATATCATTTTACTATTAATACTGATCAATCATATAAAAAATTAAAGTTTTCCCAAACCTTATTATTTTCTAAAACTGATGGATTTCCTCTTACTTCTACCCACGCATATTCAGCAGTTATAAATGTGCTCAAATCACTTCCGACATTAGGCATTTACGATCCCAATAGTCCAGGGGGGTACGCTGGCACTGAAAGCAAACACGGCGTAATTGATCTAAACATGATTGGTTGGAACAATCTTATTAAAAGAGAAAATAAATCGACCTATGTGTTAGGTGGTTTTAATGCAAGCTATGAGATAAATAAATATCTAAGTCTTAGAGGAACAACAAGTTATAATTATACAGCTCAAAATAATCGTATTTTTACCCCGGTCTACAGAATCGGCTATTTCTTTACTAATACAGAGGCGAAGCTTGACGAATTCAGGAATGAATTTTCACAATTTACAGCCAATGGCGTTCTTAACTTCAAGCGTGACTTTGGCAAACACAATATAGACGCAATAGTTGGAGCCGAATACTACAAAGAGGATTTTGATTTTCTTTATGCAGGCGCTCGGGGGTATTCTCAGCCTTACGCGATGGTTCTTGATGCTGGCCCCAGTGGCAAGGCAAACGCAGGATCAAAACAGGCGATGGCATATATGTCTGAATTCGCACGGGTAAATTATAATTATGCTGACCGCTATCTGTTAACAGCTTCATTACGCAGAGATGCAAATTCCCGGTTTGCGAAGCAAAATCGAGTCGGCTATTTTCCTTCGGTCGCTGCAGCCTGGAATGTTAATAATGAATCGTTTATTAAACTTCCTGAGGTCATTTCTGCGTTGAAAATCCGTTCTTCCTATGGAGAATTGGGAAATTCTTCGATGGGGAACTATTTGTATCAGCCTGTATTAAATGTGCAGGGGGGATACGTGTTCGGAGGGAATTATCAGCAAGGCGCCACAGTTACCAGGCTTGTAAATCAGGATGTTATCTGGGAGTCGACAAAATCATTTAATATTGGTATGGATTTGTCTATGCTTAACAACACCGTAATTTTAACAGGAGAGTATTATAGAAATACAACCAATAATATTTTGTTTGCTGTTGATATCCCACTTAGTAATGGTGCAGTTGGGGCGCCAACCGTTAATTCGGCCGGTATGCGGAATTCAGGGATAGAGATCGGCCTGACTTATCAGAAACCTCGTACTGACAAACTTAATTTTTCCTTTTCTGGAAATATTTCAACAGTCACGAATGTGGTTACGCAACTTGGAAACAATGTGCCGATTATCCTGAATTCGAATATAACGGAAGTCGGGCATCCTATTGCCCAGATCTATGGCTGGCAGGTTGATAGATTATTCCAAAGTGCTGATGACGTGTCAAAGTCAGCCTATCAGCCATATGCACAGGCTGGCGACATCAAGTTCAAAGACCTGAATAATGATAATATAATCGATGATAAAGACAAGGTGGTCCTAGGTAATTCGATCCCAAAATTTACCTATGGTTTTGGTTTAAATATGGACTATATGAATTTCGATCTTTATGCCCAATTTTATGGTGTATATGGAAATAGTATTTTTAATGTTGAACGCCAAATACTCGAAAGAAGTGGCCGAGAGAGAGAAAATCAATTGACAAGTCAGGGTAATTTCTGGACTCCTACAAATACAAATACAGATGTAC
>DATJDF010000206.1:0-3556 GCA_035497555.1 Arachidicoccus sp.
GTATATTGATACTTCATGATCTCCGGCTGACCGCCGATCAGGTTATAAGAAAATTTAGGCCCCCGGGCATCATAAGAGAAATCATTCTTCTGCCGCTGCCCATTCCAGTTATTGATGGAAACCTGCGACGGTTTCAGCTGATAACGGCCCCGGCTGCTGGAAAAAAGCTTCAAAAAAGGATCGCTGGGCTTAAAAAGTGCATTGTAGGGTAAATACCAGATCCATTCTCTGTCAAAAAGTGCATCTTCATCTCTTGCAAAAATGGAGCGCCAGCCCTGACTATTGTTATTGATCAGACTGTTTTCATTCAATTCCTGATACCGGACATAGCCCACGGCCAGGTCGTTGTTATCCCCTTTAGAAGCGCCTGTCAGCCGGTAAGTATAAAAATCTCCTACGCCGCCTGTCTCCATAACAGATTTAAAAGTAACAGCCGCTTTATGATAATCTGCAGCTTTTCCACGCCAGAGATACAGCTGCCCCAGCAGAATCTGTTTATTGATAAAGAATTTCTTGGTCGTGTAACCATCCACTGTTGTTACCAGACTGGTTCCGGCCGGATAAGGTAACTGAAAAGCTAACCGCTCCTGGACATTGATTAAAGAGTCTAATAGATTATCGAAACTGACAGGACTGTACTCCGGTGAATTTATTACACTTTCGAGTGCATCCAGGTTGGGGATATTACTGGTAATATAGGGCACTTTCCCATATTGAATACCTAATTGCAGGTATACCCAAGAACGAAGGGAGGCCACATCTGCGTAACGTACACTATATTCGGCTTCCAGCAAATTTTTATCTTTCAGCATCACATCAAAATGATGCAGCATATCATTACAGTCCAAAATAACCTGGTAATAAGGTTTGGGATCTATATATGGATTATCGGCCTTTGCGGTATGGTCTTCAATTTCTCTAAGATTTTCATCAGCATTAGGCGTAACGGTCATCAAATCAGCCCTGAGTTCGTTTAACACGACGTGGCTTTCAGCCAGCTGCTGAAACTCCCCATATAATCCTATAATAGCAGCATCCGCATCGTATACATTTTTATACATATTTTTTGCATCCACAACATCTTCGGCATCTACGTCAATCAGCTTTTTGCAAGAGCCCAAAATCAGTATAAAAATAAAGAGCGCTAATATTTGATTTAGTATTTTCATCATTTAGTTTTTTTTGCCAGAAATAGTATCCACAATTCATTCAAGTTATAACCCAATCCTTACGCCCAGTTCAATACTTTTATACTGGGGTTCTAAATAGGTGTCCACTCCTTGACCAAACACCCCGGACGTCGCACTGAATTCCGGATCGTAGCCTAAGTATTTGGTTAAAGTCAGCAAATTGCTGCCGTTTAGATAGATATTAATCGACTTGAGTGCTGTCGGCTTTATCGGTACATTGTATGAAAGCGATATAGATTTAAGTCTTAGATAAGAGCCGTCCTCTATCCACCGGTCTGAAAACCGGCTACCACCCACCGGGTCGCCCCAACTGGCTTTAGGTATATCAGTTATCTGTCCGTTACTTTTCCATCTGTTCTTTATGGCCTGTGTTTGGTTGTAATAATTACTTTCGGACTCAATCTGACGACGGGCATAGTTATAAACATCGCTCCCCTTTGTAAAAGTTGCCAGTACATCTAATGTCCAGTTCGTATAACTGAGTGCCGTATGAATCCCACCGACAAAATCAGGATTAGGATTGCCGATGACGCCTTTATCCTCGTCATCTATAATTTTGTCGCCGTTCTTATCTACGAATATGACGTCACCCCCTTTAAAAGGCGTCGTGGATCCGTCCAGATTTTTATTACGCAGGCCGGAGGCGGCTGCGGCCTGATCTGAACTAAAAACCCCGGCAGTTTTATAACCGTAAAAAAGATTAGGCGCTTCTGCTACGCTTGTCAATATTGTCCCTGCTGCGAAGTCTGTATAGATATTCCCTGCAGGTAGTTTGGTGATTTTGGATTGATACTTTGAGATATTGAATCCCAGCTGCCATTTAACCTTTCGCTTATTGAGGATAACTGCATTTAAATCGAGCTCTGCACCGGTGGTTTTCATCCCGCCATCACCGGAAATGATATAATCCTGACCGGTTATGGTAGGGCCAGGCTCGTAGACAACCATATGACTGGTCCTGTTTTGGTAGACATCTAAACTCATATTCAAACGCTCATTAAACAAGGAAAGATCCATTCCTGCATTGAGTTTTGCGACCTGTTCCCACCCAAGCTTTTCATTACCAATTCCCCCTCTTACAAGTCCGGATATACCCAGTAAGTTCTGAGAGGTGTAATAGCTGCGCGCCGTATAGTTACCAATATCATCATTTCCAACGAGTCCATAAGACAACCGGAATTTTAATAGATCAAGGGCCTTACTATTTGCCAGGAAACGCTCTGATGATGGCAGCCAGGACAAACCTACAGCTGGAAACAGGGCAAATGGACGATCTGCAATTTTTACTCCTCTTTTTTCAATACCCCTTCCAAACCTGGAAGAACCGTCCAGCGAGGCGTCGAAAGTGATAAAATATTTGTCCTTGTATCCGTAAGCACTGTTCAGATAAGTTTCCATCCAGGTGGAGGAACCCAGGGAGCCGCCAATTTGGCGAAGGGTATTGAGCCCGTATCCCACACTTGTCAATTGATCTGTCGCTGCATTAAAACCAAGGCCGTAGTCCTGTTCTGTTTTCGTTTTATTATACCTGATCCCAAGGGTCACATCCAGATCCTGTATACTACTTAAGCTTTTGCTAAAATGGAGTCTGGTATCATTATAGATGTCAAAGAGTTTTATGACCTGTGCCCCCGAACGGTTATAGGCCAAAACACCATTCATTAAGGTGTCGCTTGCGAAACCAAGTTGAGGCACAAAGAAAGACTCTCTAATCTTTTGACTGGTTACTGAAATGGTAGTCGCCAGGGAAAGGCTTTTACTAAGTAAGTACTTGAAGGAAAGGGCACCCATATAACGAAAGCTATTCTCGGCGCCTTTTTCGCTATTTAGAATGGCCATGGGGTTACTGATCCCTAAGGAATCTACGCCTGCAAGTCTGGGTGAAATCACGCCTTCATCTGACATCTCATAGGGTGCAAAAAAAGGCGCTTTAACCTGGGCTGTCAAAATGGGATTGGTAGTTGGTGCGATCCCGGTGTTTCTGACTTTCTGCTCATTTTTAAAATAACTGACATTTGCAGTGGCAAAAAGACGCTTACTGAGGTTGATATCTGCGTTAAACCGCATATTATATCTGGTCAGGCCTGTATTTTTTATTGGTGATTTATCACTGCCGTAGCCCATGGATAATGCATATTTGGCTATATTATCGCCACCGGTTATCTTAAGATAGCCGTTTTGTGTGGGCGCGTTTTCAAAAACCTTATTTTGCCAGTTAAAATCGTTATGCTCCCTGAAATAATTGGGGGAAGAGACGCTATCATTCATATATGACAGTGCAGCAATTTCAGTGCTGGACAATCCTTTGGATTGTAACAGCTCTGAAAGATAAGACCTGTAGTCTGCTGCGTCCATCATGGGAATGC
>DATJDF010000207.1:0-3310 GCA_035497555.1 Arachidicoccus sp.
CTTTTTGGCTTTATTATGCGAATGTTCTTTCATGATTTGTTCTTCTGCTGCAAATTAAAAAGATTCGGGCAATACAACTTTTTTTTTACCCCTTAATCCCTTTAAGGCCCGGAATTTAAAAATATCAGGCCTGCTGGCAAAGTGGTCGGGGGAATAAAAACACAAAAGTTATGAGTATCTTCGCATCCAAGCGCAAAAGAGAAAGTATATGACCGCGGAACAACAAAGATTATTAGCGAATTCAAAGACAGAAGTGCCTTTAGAGAAATGGGGACCATATTTGGCGGAACGGCAATGGGGTACAGTGAGAGAGGATTACAGTGATAACGGTGATGCCTGGAATTATTTTCCCTTTGCACATGCCGGTAGCAGATCCTACCGCTGGGGTGAAGATGGTCTGGCAGGAATTTCTGATATGTTCCAGAATTTATGTTTTGGTGTTTCGCTATGGAATGGAGTGGATGAAATCCTCAAAGAACGGTTGTTTGGTGTCGGTAACCATGAGGGAAATCACGGTGAAGATGTCAAAGAACTCTATTATTATTTGGATAATTTGCCTTCGCATTACTATATGCGTTATCTATACAAATATCCACAGGCAAAATTTCCATATGAAATGTTGCTGGAAGAGAATAAAAAGCGCACTGCTCTGGATGATGAATTTGAAATACTGGACACAGGCGTTTTTGATGATAATGCCTATTTTGATGTCGAAGTAACATATGCTAAATACAGCAAAAATGATATTGGAATCCGCATAGAAGTCACCAATCGGGGCAAGCAGGCAGCGGATATAACTGTATTGCCTACACTCTGGTTCTATAACCGGTGGCAAAGTGATGTGGCTTCCACCAAACCCTTGCTGGAGGAGATCAAGCCAGGTCAGGTTCATGCGTCACATGTCCGTTTGGGGGATTATTATTTCTATTACCCTGAGGCGAATGAAAGATATTTTACGGAGAATGAGACCAATATGGAAAAGCTATTCGGTCGAGAGAATAAAACGCCATTTACAAAAGATGCCATCCAGGGCGCAGTGGTCTTTGGGGAAGATAAAGAAGCCCTGGCTGCGCTAAAAAGTGGCACCAAGTTTTCACCGGTGTATCAATGGACACTGGCACCAGGTGTCAGCCAGACGCTTCACCTGCGTTTGTCCAATCAATTAATCGATGATCCTTTCGAGCAGGGTGCTGCTTTTATATTTAACCTGCGTCAGCAGGAGGCGGATGAATTCTACCGGTCCATTATACCACAGCATTTATCTGATGACGCCCGTAATATACAGCGGCAGGCCTTTGCCGGCCTGCTATGGAATAAACAGTATTATCATTACGATATCGAAAAATGGATACAGTCCGGCGATGGAATTGCCCAAAATAATGAATTTCGGGCCCACGGCAGAAACTGGGACTGGCAGCATATCAAAAACCAGGACATTATCCTGATGCCGGATAAATGGGAATATCCCTGGTATGCTGCCTGGGACCTGGCATTTCAGTGTATTGCCCTGGCACGCATCGACGTAGTATTTGCAAAACATCAGCTTTCACTGATTATGCGGGAATGGTACATGAAACCCGACGGGCAGCTGCCTGCCTATGAATGGAGTTTCAGTGATGTTAATCCGCCCTTGCAGGCCTGGTCTGCACTTGAGATTTATCATATTGAAAAAAAGCAGAAAAGCAGCGGCCCCGGAGACATTGATTTTCTCAAACGCGTCTTTCACAAACTGCTCATTAATTTTACGTGGTGGATAAACCGGAAAGATCCGAATGGTAAAAATATATTCGAAGGGGGATTCCTGGGATTAGATAATATCGGCGCCTTTAACCGGAACATGCCGTTGCATAGCGAGATGAAACTGGAACAGGCAGATGGGACCAGCTGGATGGGCATGTATGCCTTGAATATGATGGATATTGCTCTGGAAATTGCAATTCATGATCCTTCCTTTGAAGATACCGCCACTAAGTTTTTTGAGCATTTTGTACTGATAGCTGAATCTCTTAATGAATTAGGACTCTGGAATGAAGAAGATCACTTCTATTATGATGTTCTGGCCTCCAAAAGCGGCGACCCACTCCATTTGCGCATACAGAGTATTGTAGGACTTACAACCCTTTTTGCCGTCTCCATCATCAAAAAACAAGCACTCAAAAATCTGCATGACTTTACCAAGAGAACTTCCTGGTTTGAAAGTTACCGGAAGGAAAACGGCAAATTCTGGCCCAATGAAGAAAAGCAGGGAAGTGATAAAATATTAATATCGCTGATCCCAAAAGAAAGACTCGTCTTTCTTTTGCAAAGAATCCTGAATGAGGCAGAGTTCCTTAGTGATGGCGGCATCCGGGGATTATCCAAATACCACAAAGATCATCCTTACCAGGTGACAATTAATGGTATCATTTACAGGATTCAATATGATCCGGGTGATGCTACTTCTGATTTCTTTGGGGGTAACAGTAATTGGCGGGGCCCTATCTGGATTCCGATTAATTACCTGCTTATCCGGTCCATACTGCAATATGGCAGATTTTATGGTGACAGTCTGAAAGTGGAGTATCCTACAGGATCCGGCAGAGAGCTCACGCTTATAGAAGTGGCCACAGAATTGACACGGCGTGTGATAAGCCTGTTTTTAAAAGATGAGAACGGCCACCGTAAATTAAACGGATCTCAGTATGACTGGTTTTACGATCAGCCAGAAAATAATGACCTGGTTCTCTTTTACGAGTATTTCAATGGGGATACCGGCAGGGGTCTGGGTGCCAGTCACCAGACTGGCTGGACGGCACTGGTCGCGGAGCTGATCAGCGAAATCCACAATAAATTATAGGCCGGTATAATATCGTTCAATTCGCTTTTATCAAGTGCTGGACACCTTCCCAAATAATCTGCAATCCTACACACATCACCAGGAAGGCACTGATCCTGTTGACTACCTGCTGCCCCCGTTGGCCGATCCGCTTGAATAGAAAAAGCGTGTTGATCAGGCAGATATAAATCAGAAGCACCATCATCAGTATGCCTACAATCAAGGATCCCGTATTGAACAGATATTGTTGCCAGTTGGTATTGGCACTTGACGCACTTAAGGTCAGCAGCACTGAGATTGTTCCAGCCCCGGAGAGCATAGGGAAGGAGATGGGGTAAAAGAGAATATTCTCAGCTTCTTTGTATTTATCTTCAGGTTGGGCATAAGCTTCCGGTCCTTTATTGGTCTCTTTTTTAGAGATTAGCAGGTTCCAGCCCATATTAAAGATAATAATACCACCTGCGATCTGGACAATAGGGAGTGAAAGCCCGAATA
>DATJDF010000208.1:0-12577 GCA_035497555.1 Arachidicoccus sp.
CCGTCGATGGAAAATTTGACCAGGGTCTGCACCTGATGCCACCCCTGTTTACCACAGGCACCGGGGTTCATATGCAGGCAGCCACGTTTCTCATCAAACATAATTTTCAGGATATGAGAATGGCCGCTGATAAATAATTTGGGTTTCTCTTTTTCGATTAGTTCTCTTACACCGGGTGCATAGCGACCGGGGTAGCCACCAATATGCTTCATAAGTACCTTTACCTGCTCGCAGTAAAAAAGGTTCTCTAAGGGGAATTCAGTGCGCACCTGCTGTCCATCTATATTACCGTAAACGCCACGTAAAGGTTTAAAATTAGCCAGTTCCTTTACAATGGACGGATCTCCAAAATCCCCGGCATGCCAGATTTCATCTACGGCTGCAAAATGTTGGAATACTGCCGGTGGCAGGTAACTATGTGTATCCGATAAAAGACCAATATTTGTCATTGGATAATGGAAAAATAAAAACAGGTTTAGACTAGCAGAAACAATTACATGGATTACGGCTCGATACGTCTTTTGAGATAAGCCGTATAATCCGTCTGGCGGCAGGCGTATTCCTGATGCATATAAACAGAAGAAATCAGAAAATCCGCAGTAGCCGGGCAACAAGCCATCGGAATATTCCATACAACACCTAACCTGAGCAAAGCTTTAACGTCACTATCATGCGGTTGTGCCTCCATTGGATCCCAGAAAAAAATGACAATATCAATCTTGCCGGTTGCAATCATAGAACCAATCTGCTGGTCTCCACCTAAGGGGCCGCTCAGCACCCGCTGCACAGGAACACCTATACTTTCTTCAATCAGTTTCCCGGTGGTACCTGTGGCAATCAACCGGTGATTAATCAGCTTTTCTTTATTGAAAGCGATCCATTCAATGAGATCATCTTTTTTGTGATCGTGTGCGACCAGCGCGATGGTCTTCGTCTCTTTCAGAATACGTGAGGCAGTCATATTATTATGAGGGATTGTTTTCGGTGGTAGTATAATCCATAATGGGATGTCTTTCAAATGGATGTTTATCTTCAAAAATAAATCGGTAAGTGACCAGTTGACGACTTTGATTCCCTCCAAGTCCTTTATAAATATTCAACATTCTAGGATTCCAATCTCCAGTCCAGCCCATTTCATAGCGTTCATAAGCACGGGCAGCCTGTATAAATTTAGAGCCTTCCCCAATCATAAATGCGTCAATTCCAAGGGCCTGATATTTTGGAACGACGCCAAATGCAATGCCGGTGAACCGCTTACAAGATCCTTTATACTTCATACGAAGCAGCTGCAATTTCTGCCAGAGCCCGAACTTACCCTTAAAATATTTGAAGTACTGATTTAGATCCGGAATATTAATCCACATCGCAATGGGTTCCTCTTTATAATAAGCAAACCAAATAATGGATTCATCAATAATGGGTTTCATCGCCATAAAGGTTTCCATCATATCTTCTTTGGTGATGGTCTTTCCTTCATTATGTTGCGACCAGGCTGCATTATAGACAGTTGCAAAATCAGCAGCATGCTTTTCAATATTATTCAGATCAATATGCCTGGCACTGTATTCTTTTTTATTTTTAAACCTTGCATGCCTTTCCACATATTTTGCCGGTAACTGATCCGTTATATTCATGGCAAAATAAAGCTGGTTGTAAAAATTCTTAAAGCCATAGTTCTCAAAAAGGCGTTCGTAGTAAGGTGGATTAAATGCCATTCCGTAAATAGGCTCTTCATCAAAACCATTTACTAATAACCCCCACCAACGATCTCTGTCTCCAAAATTAATAGGACCATCCATCGCTTCCATGCCGCGACTCTTGAGCCAGCCGCCTGCCTGTTCAAAAAGCATATTAGCAGCATCCTGGTCGTCAATGCACTCAAAAAAACCAATACCACCCGTCGGGTAATCAGTTCCAAAATTCAGATAATGATCGTTTATAAAAGCAGCAATCCGGCCAATCACCTTGCCTTTTCTTTTCAGTATCCACCTGGTCGCTTTGCCATGCCGGAATTCTTTGTTTTTGGCCGGTGTGAATACGTCCTCTATGTCTCTATTCAAAGGCTGAACATAATGGGAGAAGGTTTTTCCTATCCGGGGCGACAATGCCAAAAAATCCTTCTTATCCGCCGTAGTATTCACTTCTATAATCTCCATTTTCGCCGTAGTATTTTCACGAAAATAGGCAATGAAACATATAAAAAAAAGTATTCTGACCCTAAATACCCTGCCGCCTTAATATTTTAACGCCTTCGCATTACGGTTATAGGCAGCAATTAACCCCTGAACCGTGCGGGTGCTAAAAGGAAGGTTCATAATTTCTGCACTCAATTCAGGTTGATCCTGAAGCAAATTACTCAAATTCCTCCGGGCCTGATCCTCTGTTGACATAACTCCGTTTACGTTCACCAGGGGCGCTCCTTTTTTTTGCGCTAACCATACCACGGAACTTCCAGGCAGATCTCGAGGCGTCCCACCCTGAGGTCCCGATTTGTAAGCGATATATTGATAAAGGCGAATCTTTCCATCTTCTAAGCATTCCATCCACACAGGACTCGTTGCCGGGCTAACCTGAACACTCCGGTACAAAATACCTTCCACCTGATAAGCCTGTTGTCCTCGTGCGTCCAGTAAAACTTTTTTACCCGCGATTTTAAATGCTGCGTGTCCAAATACCTGCTTTTTGTAAGTCCCAAATAGCGTGTCGCCTGCGTTACTGACAATAAAAGAACGGGTATCTTTTACCTTATTAACTTGACTTTGTGATGTATCTTCTGTGGAAATGGACTGAACAGGGCTGGCAGCCAGGGCCGTATCAATTTGCTGGGCGTGAAGCTGACCAAGAATAATCATTGCCAGACTAAGAATCAACACCCTGCGTATGAATAATTTATCAAGTCCTTTCAGTTCTATATACTTCCTCGATTTTCTGATAAATATCCGTTGTCCCCTACTATACATATTGACCTTTAATTTAGGGGCAAAGATACAGGAATTATGCCAGTTCAATCACCATGGCACTGGCACCGCCGCCGCCATTACAAATGCCTGCAGCGCCCAATTTTCCACCGCGACTTTTTAACACATTAATTAACGTTACAATAATTCTTGCCCCACTACATCCCAGAGGATGGCCCAAAGAAACAGCACCACCGTGCACATTTACCCGCTGGGGTTCCAGTTTCATCATATCAGTGTTTGCAATCCCCACGACAGAGAACGCTTCGTTGAGTTCGAAATAATCGATATCGGTTAACGACAGCCCGGCCTTTGCGACTGCCAGCGGCACGGCTAAGGCCGGGCTGGTGGTAAACCATTCCGGCGCCTGCGCTGCATCTGCATAACTACGGATAATCGCAACGGGTGAAAGACCAAGGCTTTCCGCTTTTTGCCGACTCATGAGTACCAGTGCTGCCGCACCGTCATTCATCGTGGAGGCATTGGCTGGCGTCACCGTCCCATCCTTTTTAAATACCGGTTTTAAACCGGGAATTTTGTCAAAATTAACTTTGAAGGGTTCTTCGTCCTTATCAATCAAAACAGGGTCTCCATTTCGCTGTGGTATTGATACAGGCGTGATTTCAGCATCGAACAGGTGGTCATTCCATGCGGCCTGACTTCGCTTGTAACTTTCAATCGCAAATTCGTCTTGGGCTGCTCTGGATATCTGGCACTTTTCGGCGCAGTGTTCAGCGGCACTACCCATCGGCTCGCCGTTATAGGCGTCGGTCAGTCCGTCATGAGCCAATCCATCGATCGCTGCAGAGCTTCCATATTTATGGCCCCAACGCAGATCCTGCAGATAAAAGGGAACACTGCTCATACTTTCCATTCCACCGGCAACCACGATAGAACGGTCTCCACATAATATACTCTGTGCACCCAACATAATCGCTTTCATTCCGCTGGCACAGACTTTATTGACTGTCGTCGCAATAACGCTACTCGGCAAACCGGCCGCTAAAGCCGCCTGGCGGGCAGGTGCCTGCCCTGCTCCCGCCTGTAAAACCTGGCCCATAAAAACTTCCTCTATCTGCTCAGGCCCGATACCTGCTTTCTGGATAGCGGACTGGATCGCTATTGCACCCAGATGAGTGGCTGACAAGTTTTTAAGCACACCACCAAAACTACCGATGGGCGTTCTTGTAGCGGCGACAATATAAATAGACTCTTTTTGCATTTATTATGCTGTTTATTATTGATTGTGACATTATTATCCTATCCAATTCAAGAGCAAAAATAACAATTGTTAGCAACAAATCCACTAAAACGATCCGTTAAGTTCTGCTTTGCACAATTGCATCCATTTAACCTGCTGGCTGGTAAAGTTAAACTTTGTGTATTCACGATAATTTGCCCATGCATCTTTCATCCTGAATTTTGTGGATTCTAATTAATTATTATTTATTTTGTGCTCCTATGCATTCCAGACAATCCATATTGTCGAGTCCAGTTGAATATCTTAAAGGCGTTGGCCCTTTAAAAGGCGATCTTTTGCGCAAGGAATTAAATATTCACACATTTGAGGATCTGTTAAATCACTTTCCGCTCCGTCATATTGACCGGACGAAAATCGCTGTACTTTCTGAGATCAGACCAGATACTGAATACATTCAGGTTAAAGGGGTTATAGATTTCTGGCAGGTGATTGGTGTCGGAAGAGCCAAAAGGCTGGTCGCTGAATTTAAAGACGCCACCGGCGTGCTTGAACTGGTCTGGTTTCAGGGAGCTCAGTGGGTGGAGAAATTGTTGGAAAAGCGTGTTCCCTGGCTGGTTTATGGCCGGATCAGCTTTTTTAATGGAAAACCACAGATGTCCCATCCTGAACTGGAAGCCGTGGAGGAAATAGACCGGTCCGGTAAGCCATTTTTAGAACCAATTTATCCAACCACAGAAAAGCTCAAAACAAGAGGTTTAAATGGAAGGCAGATTGGGAAATTAACTCTGGGATTATTTCCGCAGTTATCTTCCGGGGATTTACCGGAAAACATCCCTGCCCGTCTTTGTCAGTCGCTTAAATTAATGTCGAGATTTCAGGCCTACTGTTTTATTCACTATCCGCCGAATGCTGAGCAGTATGAACAAGCATTAAGACGTCTAAAATTTGAGGAACTTTTTATTGCGCAGGTCCGTTTAAATCTAATTCGAATCCGGCGAAACCGATACTCAAAAGGTATTCTTTTTGAATCCGTCGGTCATTTATTTAATACCTTTTATGACCAGTACCTCCCCTTTACACTGACTGGTGCACAAAAAAGAGTCCTGAAAGAAATCCGCCAGGACACAGCCCATGGACACCAGATGAACCGGCTGTTACAAGGTGATGTAGGTAGTGGGAAAACGATTGTCGCACTACTTTGTATGCTCCTGGCAGCTGATAATGGATACCAGAGCTGCCTGATGGCACCCACGGAAATCCTGGCCCAGCAACACTACACTGGCCTCACTGAATTATTAAAGGACCTGCAGATAGAAGTCCGGCTGCTGACGGGCAGCACTAAATTAAAACAACGTCGGGTGATCCTTAAAGAACTGGCAGAAGGAACAGTTCAGCTGGTGGTAGGCACGCATGCCGTCATTGAAGATAAGGTCGTTTTCAAAAATTTTGGATTGGCCATTGTAGATGAGCAACACCGCTTCGGTGTCGCCCAACGGGCAAAACTCTGGAAGAAATCCGTCGTTCCGCCGCATGTATTGGTGATGACAGCAACGCCCATTCCGCGCACACTGGCAATGACCGCATACGGCGACCTCAATTACAGTGTAATGGATGAACTGCCACCTGGCCGACAACCCATCACCACCATTCACCGGTCCGACATGTACCGTATGAAAATAATGGAATTTGTGCGCGCAGAAATAGACAAAGGCAGGCAGGCTTATATTATCTATCCGCTTATCGAAGAAAGTGAGACACTTAGTTATGAAGACCTGATGCAGGGTTATGAACAGGTCAAGACCTACTTTCCGGATCATAAATACAAAATCAGTATGGTTCATGGGCGTCTGCCCGCAGAACAGAAAGAGGAAAATATGCGGCGTTTCGTTACAGGAGACACACAGATCATGGTCAGTACAACCGTCATTGAGGTAGGAGTCAATGTACCCAATGCCACCGTAATGATCATTGAGAGTGCTGAGAAATTTGGCCTGTCACAGCTACATCAATTACGCGGCCGGGTGGGCCGCGGTGCAGAGAAAAGTTATTGTGTACTGCTTACGGGTCAGAAACTAAGTAATGATGGCCGTGAGCGAATTAAAATTATGTGTGAGACGGGTGATGGTTTTAAAATTGCAGAAAAGGATTTGGAGCTTCGCGGCCCGGGTGAAATTGAAGGGACCCGCCAAAGCGGCGCCCTGAATTTTCGGCTAGCCAGTCTGATAAATGACAGGGAAATACTGGAAGCTGCTAAAAAATACGCTGAGGAATTAGTAGAAGCTGATGAAAAACTTGAAAACCCTGAGAATGCCTGCCTCAGGGATTACATGGTGACCACAAAGGGAAAAACAGCCTGGAGCAAAATTTCCTAAATGGCTGGCTACCTTTGACAGAAAAAAAAATTACCAGTCATTCCATTTGTCAGAAGATTGATTAATAATTGTTTCCACTAAATTATTGAAATAATCCTCTAAATCACCTTTCGTATCCTTAAGCCTGACTTGTCCATCTCTGCTAAAAATTTTGCGTTCTACCATTTGTGCGTTTTCTGGCAGAAGCATTTCTGATTTCTGGAACTGATTGTTCATCGAAATAGGCCCGATTTTATACTTCCCATCTTTAAAATTGATTTTCAATACATACACCAGATAATTGACATTCCTGGAAAGAGAAGGGAAACTTTTACTTGCATTTCCCATAATGGAAATTGACGTATACTTTGCCTTTGACACAACAGTCTTTGGACTCCGAAAAACATTATTAACACCGCCCAGCACCGCTGTGTACAATTCCTTTCTTGATTTGCCCGGTCGTTCAATAATAATAAAGTCCTTACTGGTGTCTGCATTCGACTTCATTCCATCTGGATTCAATACGAAATATGGAGTCGGTTTGTTTTGTGCTATTGTCAGCATTGAGAACAGTACCAGCGTCAGCGTTAAGCATATTTTCATCATTTGGTTAAGTTTGGTTTTTATATAAGTTGCTTCTTTAGCTTGGCCAAAAAAAGATAAGCTAGCTACCTTCAATGTAAATATCCTTATCAGGATATTCTATACCATAACCGGTTTAAAGGTAAGGATAATAGTTTAACCGGTTCAACCTCGTTGTATATCAGCAGACTGCCATCCATGACGCTTATACGGAAATTAATTATCTTTATATTCTCAATTATAAATTCCACCTATGTCTACCACATCAGATTCAAATCTTCCCAATTATCCAAATCAAGACAGACACAACAGCCACCAATACCCGGTTCGACTGGAATGGACGGGCAACAGTGGCACAGGAACTTCCAGCTATACCGCTTACCAACGCTCTTATCAGATCACAGCTGTTGGCAAACCGGTTATAGAAGGGTCTTCTGATCCAAAATTCAGGGGGGACCCCGCTTTATATAATCCAGAAGAATTACTGGTTGCTTCGATAAGCTCCTGCCATATGCTCTGGTATCTACACCTTTGTGCGGTGAACAAAGTTGTATTACTGGGATATACAGATCAGTCCACTGGAATAATGGAGGAGGATACTTCACATTTGGGCGGCGGACGTTTTACTTCTGTATCGCTTTATCCTGAGGTAACAGTAGCAAGCCCCGACATGATTGAACAAGCGCTGGCCCTGCATGAAGCGGCACATAAAAGCTGCTATATTGCCAATTCCGTTAATTTTCCGGTCCATTGTTATCCAAAGGCAGAAAGTAACCGTTAGTGAGGTGCTTGAGTGGTTACTATTTATTAGCTATTTCAGGAAAACAACCGATCTTTGTTGACATATACGCCTAAAAATAAAGTCTTACTATGGAAACACTTCGCATTCTGACCCTAATCGGCAGTACTAAACCGGGCGCTTCCAATCACAAACTGGTTAACTGGCTGCAAAGGCAGGCCTTTATAGACCCAGCCATTAAGTGGTCTACCTTTGATCCAACAGCACTTCCTTACTTTAATCCTGATCTGGACATCCAGGAGAATGCAGCCAAAGGCCGTCACCTGCCTGATTCAGTTCAAAGATTACGGGAACAATTAAAATCAGCGGATGGACTACTGATTTGCACTCCGGAATACGTTTTCAGCTTGCCCGGTGTACTAAAAAATGCCTTGGAATGGCTGGTTTCTACGACACTTTTGGAAAACATGCCGACAGCCCTTATTACGGCAGCAGCTTCCGGTGATAAGGCACAGACGCAGCTGGGACTGGTGTTAAGGACTCTTGGTGCAAAGTTCAACAGTGAAACGAATTTGCTTATTAAGGGGATCAAAGGAAAAATAGACCTGGGGGGCGCACTCAAGGACCGGGATACCATTGAAAAACTCATACAACTGATGGCAGCATTTACCAAAGAAATGCACTCTTCAAAAAATCCGTCGACAGCCCGGGCTTAAGGACGATTTTATAAATATAAAAGACCATATTTAGATTCAATCGTACCCGATTTAGCTTTAATAATATCTAATAGTATGGGACCAAAACTTGCATAAAAGCTGGCAAGATTCTCCACGCGCTCCTGTAAATTGTTATAAGGAAATAGTCTGGATTTTAATTGCTGGATATGCCTGGATTCTACCTCTAGTTTTTTACGCTGCGCCCGGTCCAGTTTTACAGCGAGTCCCTGGGCTTTTTTGAGTGCCGCACTGCGAAGGGCCGCTACATGAATCCCCAGCGTCGGGTCTGTCAGTAGTGCCTGTTGCTGTATTTGTTCATATACCTTTTCCAAATCCCTGAAAGCAGGCTCCAGCGATACCTGTTGTTTTCTTTTTTGAACCAGCAAATTCAGTATTTGGAAGGGTTCCTGGAAAAGTTCAGCTGCTGTTATGTCCAGTTTGTTTAACAGTTCTGTTTCTTTCTCCGTAATAAGCGTAAAGGAATTACGCAGCAGTAACACCGGGTAAGGTAACTGTACCGCGTCATACACCCCTTTCATTTCCAGCCAGTAGGCCAGTTCCCCACCGCCACCTACAAAAATAATATTGGGGAGTATCGTCTCCTGGAAGGGTCCTCTTAAGACAACATTTCCGCTGAACCGTTCGGGATACTGTTTGACTTCCGCCAGTATGGCGTCTTCGGTAAATGCAAGTCCAAGTGCAGGCACTGTAAATTCATTATCTGCTAACTCAATCCTTTCGCGACGGTCCTCAGTCAAATAAAACAGGTTAATGGGGCGGCCATGTGTCTGCGCCTTATAACCAGCTTTCTCTATGGCTGCAGCCACGGGCACCAGTGCCTTACTGGAAAACTGCTCTTTAATTTCTTTTATTATAACAGGCTCAAACAGCCGTTTCAGTTCTGCATTATCCGGCTGTAGGATGATTAGTCCAAATCTTCCAAATAAGGAATGTATAAATGTAAATGTTGCTTCCTGGATCTGCACTCCTTTACGGTAAGCTTCTTTTAATAAATGTACAAAACCCGCACCTTGACTGCTTATCCCAATCTGACCGGAAAGTTCTTCTATGAGTGCCAGTAGATGGTCGTCTACGCGCATGCGTCCAACAGCTCCAGTCTGCTTTGTATTCCAGACATAACGCTTCCCTTCCACTTCAATATGATTTAGCTCATCTAAGTCCGCATCTTCACTACCCATATAATAAACGGGTACAAAATGCTGATCCGTATATTTTTCATTCAGCGAATCTGCCAGTTGAATGACATGCAGTATTTTATAGACTAAATAAAGGGGACCGCCAAAGATATTAGGCTGATGTGCAGTTGTGACTGTAAAACAATCAGGAGATTTTAACGCCTGAATATTTTCCCAGGCTTCAGAGACTTCTGAATCTTTTTTATAAAGTTTTTCCAGCTGGGTTGTTAATCTTTCCCGGAATGCCATTGGAAAATTCTTTCTGGCAGCAATGGCCGCCTCAATTCCCTGCGCCGAAACAGGATGGGCAAAAAAAGGTTTCAGGCCGGGTGCTTGCAGGATATAATCCAGGGCAATTTTAGAAAAATAGCCGGTATCCTCATAATCCATATATTCTACATGTGGACAATTGCTTTCTTGTGACATGATTATCGTCTGATTTAATTGCTGGCAATTTCTGGTCAGTACAGTATAGCTACCGGAAAATTGCGTTCTGTTATATTCTCTACCCCGCCTCACTGAATATCTGTTGCTACCAGGTCCATAAAATGCTTTCAGCTGGGTCAGCTGAGGAACATCCACTTATTACAGTTTTTTATTCCACGAGGTCTCCTTCTAAATCATAATCGTAGGCTTTGGTAATTTTTACCATTACAAACTCACCGGTTTTCAACGGTCTGTCCGCATTTACCACTACTTCATTGTCGACCTCTACACTATCAAATTCGGTACGGCCTAAATATCTGCCGGCTTCTTTTTTGTCGATAAGGACTTTTAGCGTCTGTCCAACTTTCTCCATGTTTTTCTCCAGTGAAATCTCCTGCTGTACTTCCATAATTTCCTGGGCACGGCGCTGTTTCTCGCTGGAAGGTATATTATCTTCGAGTTGATAGGCGCTCGTATTTTCCTCATGGCTATACTGGAATATCCCGACCCGATCAAACCTGTTTTTTATAAGAAAATCTTTCAGGTCATCTACATCTTCCTGTGTTTCTCCCGGGAAACCAGCGATTAAGGTCGTACGCAGACAAATACCGGGATTTACTTCCCGGATCTTTGCGATGAGCTCTTCCATTTCTTTACGGGTACTCTGCCTTTTCATCGCAGACAGCATCTTGTCACTGGCATGTTGCAACGGCATATCCAGATAATTACAGATATTTGTCTTGCTGCGCATGACTTCCAGAACATCCATTGGAAATTTATTGGGATAAGCATAATGCAAGCGGATCCACTCTAAACCCTCTACATCTGCCAGCTTTTCGAGTAGATTAGCCAGGCTTCTTTTTTTATAAATATCCAGGCCGTAATAGGTCAATTCCTGGGCAATCAGCATTACTTCTTTTACACCTTTTCTGACCAGGCTTTCTGCTTCTCTGACCAAGTCTTCCATTGGTCTGGAGATATGACCACCACGCATTAGCGGGATGGCACAAAATGAACAGGTACGGTTGCAGCCTTCACTGATTTTTAGATAGGCATAATGCTGAGGTGTGCTTAAAAAGCGCTCACCGAGTAACTCTGCCTTGTAATCGGCTTCAAATTTCTTGAGGATCAGGGGTAGTTCCATGGTCCCAAACCAAGCATCCACTTCGGGAATTTCTGCTTCCAGATCCCCCCTGTAGCGTTCACTCAGACATCCGGTCACATAAACCTTATCCAATTTACCCGATTTCTTAAGCCGGACCTGATCTAAAATGGTTTCGATGCTTTCTTCTTTGGCCTTATCGATAAAGCCGCAGGTATTTACCACAACGATGTTGTGGTCCATGGTCTCATTTTCGTGGGCGACATCGATATCATTTGCTTTCAGCTGGCCACTTAGTACCTCACTGTCTACCAGATTTTTACTACAACCCAGCGTTATAATATTGACTTTGTCTTTTTTGAGTGTTCTTGCCTTCATAATTGGAAAGCGCAAAATTACACCTTTTATTGCAGGTACCCTTTATTTAGCCTATATAGTTCCTTAACGGGCAGGTTTACCCGCGGAAAGTAACATTTTGTTGTAGATCAGGATGCAGGCTTTGTGCCACCGGGCAGGTGCGAACAATGTTTTCCAGTATTTTTTGCTCCTTATCATCCAACTGTAGCCCTTCTGGCAAATAGATATCTATGTTTAGGGCGCCGACGCGCCTGGGCTCAGATGCCATTATTTTGGTCACTTCCAGACGGGTACCCTCCAAAGGCTTTTCCCAGGCCGCCGTTTTGATACCAATCGTTGTGATGATACAGGTACCGAGTGCAACAGCCAGTAAATCTGAAGGGGAAAATTTAGCACCTTTGCCTTTGTTATCTAAAGGTGCATCTGTCTCTATCAAGGTGTTGCTTATCACATGGGTAGCTTCACAGCGAAGGCTGCCTTTATATACAATTTCAGTCGTCATTTGTTTATATTTTCCCAAAAGTAGGCACTTTTAATCATGTCCGCTTAGGATGGGCATAGATTATTTTCTTCCCTCATAATTTTGTATTTTTGCGGTACAATTTTGACACTATGCAAGAATTACCCGTTATAAACGAAAAACCGAGAGTAAAGAAGCCGGACTGGTTGCGAGTGAAATTGCCGATTGGCGAAGAATACAAACATGTTCGCGGTTTGGTGGATCAACATAAATTACATACTATTTGTGAAAGTGGCAATTGCCCTAATATGGGTGAATGCTGGGGGGCCGGGACAGCGACTTTTATGATACTTGGCAATATCTGTACGCGGAGCTGCGGATTCTGTTCTGTTGCGACGGGTCGCCCGGGTGCGGTAGACTGGGATGAACCGCAAAGAGTTGCTGAAGCGATCAACCTGATGAAGGTGAAGCACGCTGTCATTACCAGCGT
>DATJDF010000209.1:0-9345 GCA_035497555.1 Arachidicoccus sp.
GGATAAGTGTCAGGCCTTTATTTTTATTGGTGCTACATGCACTGAATTCCAATAAGATGAACAAAAGAAGCAGTAAACCTCCGAAGGTTTCAATTTTATGACGGATACTATTTTTCATAATGAGTTTGGGATTTTTTAAAAGACTTAACAGGACGCGGTGAAGTTTTTGATATATGGGATGTCTCCACCTATACAAATATAATTAGATGTCTTGAATAAAAGCGTCTTAGGTAATTTTTTAATTGTATTTTTCGGTGGAAATTCTGCCAGATTATTAATTATATTATTATTTTACCCACAAGTATAATCTATTTCTCTATTTTTGTGCCTGCAAATTTCAGACGTAAAGATTATCAGGGTTATAAATTTATTAAATGATTCAACCGCATACCTATATCCACTCGGGTGCTAAACTTGCCCCGAATGTAAAAGTTGACCCTTTTTCGGTGATACACCCTGATGTAACGATTGGGGAAGGAACATGGATTGGCAGCAATGTGACCATTATGGATGGTGCACGAATCGGGAAAAATTGCCGTATTTTTCCAGGTGCCATTATTTCTGCGATCCCCCAGGACCTGAAATTCGATGGGGAAGAAACGACGGTTGAAATAGGAGACAATACAACGATCCGGGAATTTGTTAGCATAAACAGAGGAACGGTGGATCGTCATAAAACAGTGATTGGCAAGGGCTGCTTGATTATGGCTTATAGCCACATCGCACACGACTGCATTATTGGCAATCATTGTATTTTGAGTAATAACACCCAGATGGCAGGGCATGTCGTGATGGGAGACTGGGCCATTATTGCGGGGATGTCCGCTGTTCACCAGTTTTCAAAAATTGGCGCCCACGCTTATATTGGCGGTGGTAGCCTGGTAAGTAAAGATGTTCCGCCATATATTAAAGCAATACGGCAGCCACTTACTTATGGAGGCGTCAACAGCGTCGGTTTAAAACGACGAGGCTATTCAATTGCCCAGATCAATGAGATTCTGGATATCTACCGCGTGATTTATAATCAAGGACTTAACACCTCTCAGGCACTCGAATATATCGAACAGGAGTTTAGGGCAAGTGACGAACGGGATGAAATCATTTCTTTTATCCGGGAAAGCGAACGTGGTATTGTGAAACGCAATAGCAAAGGCGGACCCATCGATGAGTGACCTATGCAAATTATCCTTGAAAACGCAGGTAAAAGGTTTAACAGGGACTGGATATTTCGGTCATTAAACTATACCTTTTCCAGTGGACAGGCCTATGCCATCACTGGTAATAATGGTAGTGGGAAAAGCACATTACTTTTAAGCCTTTCAGGAGCGACAGCATTAAATGAAGGAAGAAACCTCTGGCATTTACAAAAGGAGGCTACGCCACCACTGCCTGAAGAGCAATTACATCGCTATCTGACCGTGGTCGCACCCTATTTGGAATTGATTGAGGAAATGACGGCCATGGAGTTTCTGAAGTTCCACAGTGCTTTTAAACCTTTATTACCGGGTATTTCTATTGAACAGGTGCTGGAAGAAGTGCAATTGAAAACGGCTGCAGACAAACAAATCCGTTACTATTCAAGCGGGATGAAGCAAAGAATAAAATTGGCGCAGGCCTTCTTTACCGATGTACCGGTTCTTTTACTGGACGAACCTTGCACTAACTTAGATACCGCAGGTTTTGATTTATATAAGACCCTGATTAGCCGTTATACGACAGATAGGTTAGTAATTGTCAGTAGTAACGACCCGCAGGAATATGGGTTTTGTCACCACAGAATTGATATCCGTGATTACAAAACGGGCAAGAAATCAAAACCAGTCACAGCTTTCCATGGAATCTAAGCATGCCCCTTCCCCGAAATTGTTCCAATTTAATGGCCAGTGATCGTATTTTCCAGCAGCTGAACTATTTTCTCTAAATACATTTGGTCCGTTGCGTCAAAAAAGTTCAGAAACTCACTATCAACATCCAGCACGGCTACCACTTGTCCGGATTTTGCAATGGGCAGGACAATCTCAGATTTAGCATCATCACTACAGGCAATATGCCCGGGAAATGCATTGACATCGGGTACGACCAGTGTCCTGGCCTCTGCCCAGGAGGTCCCGCAAACACCACGACCTTTATGAATACGGGTACAGGCTATCGGCCCCTGAAACGGCCCTAATACAAGTTCCTCTGCCCGAACAATATAAAAGCCCACCCACCACCAGTTAAATTGCAATTTAAGGGCAGCCGCAATATTTGCCATATTTGCAACCAGATCCGGCTCGCCGGTGATCAGTGCTTCAATTTGAGGTAGTAAACTCTGGTATTTTTCCGATTTATTCCCCTGAGATAGTACAATACTTTCTGACATATCTGCAAAAATAAATGATTAAAGGCTCATCATTTCTTTAAATTTGGCAGATTGCCGTCTGCTGACCTCAATTTTATCGCCATTTTTAAGTTCGAGTAACAGACCGCCATTAAAATAAGGTTCAATTTTGGCGATCCATTTTAGATTAACGATATGCTTTCTATTGACCCGGAAGAAATGATGTTCGTCCAATCTTTCCTCTAATGCATTTAAAGACTTAAGAATTAAGGGTTTATACTCCTCAAAATATACTTTTGCATAATTGCCCGCGCTTTCAAAAAGTCGGACATCCGCTAATTTGACGAACCAGCATTTCTCCCCGTCCTTAACAAAGAACTGCTCATTTTCAGTGAGAACAGTTTTACTTTCTTTCTGTGCACTTTGAAGGGTGATCTGTAAAGACAGTTTTTGGATGGCCTCTGCCAGGCGCTTCGTGTCAATGGGCTTCAGCAGGTAATCCAGCGCATTCACCTCAAAAGCTTTGAGGGCATATTCATCAAAAGCCGTCGTAAATATAACCTTTGGCGTGCTCATCAGTTCCGAGAGCAATTCAAATCCATTTTTACCCGGCATCTGTATGTCCAGGAAAATCAGATCAGGAGAATGCAGATTTATTTTTTCGATAGCCTCCCGGCTATTTTGCGCTTCATCGAGTACCTCAATCTCCGGGAAAGCCTGCAAAAGCTTTTTTAGTTCTGCTCTTGCGGGTCTTTCGTCATCAATAATAATAGCTTTGATCAACATTTCTGAATCGTTTTTAATTAATCAATATAGTCGTGTTCCAGTTTAGGCAACTTTAATTCAACAATCACCGTTTGATGATCAGACTGTTCAATGGAGAAAGCTGCTTCACTGCCATAAAGCAGGTGGAGCCTGTTTCTGGTACTGCTGATGCCAAAATTATCCTTTTTAAATGGGACCTGTAGTCTACCGGTATTCTCAATGGTTATATGCAGATAACGCTCACTGATAGAGGCACTGATATCTATTACACCCCCTTCAATCTGGTGACTGATACCGTGCTTAATACAGTTTTCAACCAGCGTCTGCAACATCATTGGAGGTACCTGAAAATCGTTGGCAGCGGGCGCAATAGACCACCGGACCATGAGTCTTTCTTCGAACCTGATTTTTTCGAGTTCAAGGTAGGACTGAACAATTTCTATTTCAGCTTCCAGTTTTGTGGTACTGATATTCTCCGCATGCATACTGCTGCGCAGCAGTTTGCTAAGCTCCGTAATCGCGTATCGCGCCTGCATGGGGTTCTCGTCCACTAAATACCTTATACTGTTCAGCGCATTGAAAATAAAATGAGGATTAATATGGGCTTTAATTGTTTTTAGCTCCAATTCTTTAACTACGGATTCTAATCGCGCCTTGTCCAGTATTTCCTTATTGCTTTTGGCCACATAATGATAGGCGAAGTACAGGAGATTCCAAATAAGAATAATTGTAAAGTTACCCACCCAGGCCAGAAAGAGCAACGGCTCCTTGTGCTGGGTTTTGGTCGGAATTTTAACGACATTTTCAATCACCTGGTTGGTCAGGGTGACCAAAAGGGAAACAATAATCGCAGAAATAAACAAAAAAATGATCTGCCCTGATAGTCTTTTCTGCAAAATACCAAAGCGGATAATAATCAACCGAAGTATAGAGGTAATTAGAATGACAAATGCCACTTCTATCGCGCCGACCAGGAAGAATTTAGGTACATGCGGAGCTAAAGTCATATAAATGAAGCAGACGATTATGTAGTAACACAACCAGCCACCAAACTGAATTAGCCAAAATATAGAAAATTTCCTTTTCATCTTCCTCAAAGTTACACAAGTTCATGACTGGATTATATTTATTACACCAATGGTTAATAGGCTTTACAGAACGATAGAATGCAAACCTGATAGGAAGTCGTATTAAAATGGTAAAAATTGTAACTGATTATTATTTACGATAAAAGCCAAATGAGCTGCAGGCCCTGATCTGGGCTTTACCCAGGCCCTTAGGATATTCTTGAAAAGTACAATTTACCTTAAATCCCTTCCAAATACAGCTTCCGAGGCCTCCGGCTGGTTGAAAAGGACAAAAAGTGCCGGATATTTAGCGAAAATTGTACTTTTACATATTAAATTGGCCTAATAATGCAAATAACACCCGGCAAACTATTACAGACAATCAATTCACCATCAGACCTTAAGAAGCTGGAACAATTGGAATTACACCAGGTTTGTGATGAACTTCGCCAATATATCATTGATGTCGTCAGTGTTCATGGGGGGCATTTTGCTGCCAGTCTGGGCGTTGTCGAACTGACTGTTGCCTTGCATTATGTCTATAATACACCCTATGATCAACTGGTCTGGGACGTTGGACATCAGGCTTATGGGCATAAAATCCTGACAGGACGCCGGGACAGTTTTTATACCAATCGTAAATATAATGGACTGAGCGGATTCCCCAAAAGAAGCGAAAGTCCTTATGATACATTTGGGGTAGGACATTCCTCCACCTCCATTTCTGCTGCCCTGGGGATGGCCATAGCCGCCAAATACAAAGCCGAGGATCGAAAGTCAGTTGCTGTCATTGGTGATGGAGCACTTACCGCCGGTATTGCCTTTGAGGCCATGAATCATGCCGGTGTAAGTGATGCAGATATGCTTATCATACTGAATGACAATAATATGAGCATTGACCCCAATGTGGGGGCTTTGAAAGAATACCTGACGGATATTTCGGTCTCCAGGACCTACAATAAATTTAAGGAAGATGTCTGGAATGCCCTGGGCAAATTGCCAATTGGCAAATCCTTTACCCGCGCGATGGCCAGCAAACTGGCAGACAGCCTAAAAGGCATGGTCAATAAGAGTTCTAATCTTTTTGAATCTTTCAAAATACGTTATTTTGGCCCCATTGACGGTCATAATATTACCAATCTTGTCGCCACATTAAAGGAACTTAAAAAGATTCCCGGCCCAAAGATCCTGCATATTATTACGGTGAAAGGCAAAGGTTACGCACCGGCAGAGAAAGAACAAACCAAATGGCATGCGCCCGGATTATTTGATAAAATTACCGGAGAAATTTATAAAAAGAAATTTGATATAGAACAACCGCCCAAATACCAGGACGTGTTCGGACATACAATCATTGAACTGGCGGAGAAAAATCCGAAAATTATGGGTGTTACGCCGGCGATGCCGAGTGGCTGTTCCATGAAATTTATGATGGAGCAGATGCCGGAAAGGGCATTTGATGTAGGCATCTGTGAACAACATGCGGTAACCGTATCTGCAGGAATGGCCACACAGGGACTCAAAGTCTTTTGTAATATTTATTCCTCTTTTATGCAACGGGCGTTTGATCAGGTGGTTCACGATGTAGCCATACAGAAATTACCGGTAATCTTTTGCCTTGACCGTGCAGGATTAGTAGGCGAAGACGGCCCTACGCATCATGGGGCTTATGACATAGCCTATTTCCGGTGTATTCCGAATATGGTCATTTGCGCTCCTATGAATGAGCAGGAATTACGCAATATGATGTTTACCGCACAGCTGGACAGTACAGATTTTCCGATGGTCATCCGTTATCCAAGAGGTAATGGTGTTATGGCTGAATGGCGTAAACCTATGGTGGCCCTTGAAATTGGTAAAGGCCGCAAAATAAAGGATGGTGAGCAGTTGGCAATACTTACTTATGGACACCCCGGAAATTTTGCTGCAAGTGCGATCAGATCCGTCGGGAAGGACGGCATGTATCCGGCGCATTATGATCTCCGCTTTTGTAAGCCTTTAGATGAAGCGTTACTCCACGAAGTGTTCGCCAAATTTGATAAGATAATTACGGTTGAAGACGGGTCTGTCAAGGGTGGTTTTGGCAGTGCTATTCTGGAATTTATGGCAGCAAATAACTATCAGGCTCAGGTAGAAATTATGGGTATCCCGGACCGGATTGTTGAACACGGTTCACTGCAAGAATTATATGCTGAATGCGGGTATGATGCTGATGCCATTGCTGCAAAAATCCGTCAGGTATTGTCGACATCTAAGCAGGTGCAAGGGCCTAAAGTTGATATACAGGTGCAGCATTAAAACGGATGAATTTATCTGCCATCTGCCAGCTGAAATGCTGCATTTACAATTTACACCTGTTGATTTTACCGGGGTTTAATAATTGTAGCCTGTCTTGCGTCAGCGGAATCGAAAGCGATCCAGGAGCGAACAGTCAGGATATTGTGCACTACTTCCGCTCAATTCCTTTGGTACAATCCCCGGCAACATTGCTACAAATGTGTACATTTGCCCAAATTTATTTTCGATGTTACAAGTAAATCAGTTAAGACAAGACCCGGATGGGGTAAAAAGGAAATTGAAAGTCAAAAATTTTGAGGGTGTTTCGCTTGTGGATGAAATTATCCAATTAGACGATGAGCGCAAGACCTTGCAGGCTGAATATGATCTGGCTCTTTCGAAAATGAATGCGGCATCCAAAACCATTGGCACTTTGATTGCACAGGGGAAAAAACAGGAAGCGGACCAAGCGAAAAATGAAGTAGCTGCGCTGAAACCTACACTTGAGCCCCTAAAAGCAAAATCTGCAGAAATAGAAATTGCACTCCATAATAAATTAGTCTTATTACCCAATCTGCCGCAGGACATAGTACCAGTTGGTCTGGATGCGCAGAGCAATGAAGTCGTAAAAGAGGTTGGCAACATCCCTGAGTTGCCTGCAGGTGCCAAACCGCATTGGGATTTGATTCAGGAGTATAAACTGGTGGATTTTGAAACAGGCGTAAAAATAACCGGCCGCGGATTTCCCTTATTTACAGGCCAGGGGGCCAAATTACAGCGATCCTTAATACAGTATTTCCTGGATTTTAATACAGACGCAGGCTATACAGAATTTATTCCGCCCTTCATGGTCAATGAAGCCTCTGCCTATGCGACAGGTCAGTTGCCAGACAAGGAAGGGCAGATGTATCACGTAACGGCCGATGATTTTTATCTGATACCCACCGCGGAAGTACCCGTAACCAATATTTACCGGGACGTCATCCTAAAGCAGGTTGAATTACCCTTAAAATTAACGGCTTATTCTCCCTGTTTCAGAAGAGAAGCAGGCAGTTTTGGTAAGGAAGTACGTGGGCTCAACCGTGTGCATCAATTTGAGAAAGTAGAAATTATTCAAATTGTTCATCCAAGTAAAAGTGATGCAACACTGCAAGAGATGATTGATCACGTCGAACAATTATTGCAATCCCTGGAACTCCCCTATCGTATATTACGCTTATGTGGTGGAGATTTAGGATTTACCAGTGCGATCACCTATGACTTTGAAGTGTATAGTGCAGCCCAGGAGCGTTGGCTGGAAGTTAGCAGTGTCAGTAATTTTGAGACCTACCAGGCAAACCGTCTGAAATGCCGGTTTAAAAACGACTCCGGTAAAACCGAGCTGGTGCATACCCTAAATGGAAGTTCACTGGCACTACCAAGAATTTTTGCTGCATTACTGGAGAATAACCAGTCGGCAGATGGGATTAAATTGCCAAAAGCTTTACAACGGTATTTTGGTAAGGAGCAGATTAACCTTTTGTAACTTTAGTTGCATATACATTTAGTAGCGCCTGGCGGTGGACTGCAAAGAGCAGTTAACCGCCAGTCCTCAATTTAGGGATATAGCAGATATTTACTACGCATGGCCTTGAAATTACTAAGCCCGGGCTCCCAGGAAGCCCGGATGGCAGCGGCTGATTTGCCGGCAATGACCTGCTTTTTAAAATCATAAGTACCTGCTAAATAATCAATATTACCCATTTGTTTGCTTTGCGATCTGTCAAAGAATTTGCTTTTATCGGGATAAGCCTGATAAAGGTCGATTAGCCATTCAATATTAATTTTCCCCGATTTTCTTAACTGACTCATATCATATCCTCGCAGATCTAATCCGTAACAGGTGTCGTTTTCATGAAGCGGATGTTCACTCATTCCTGGCAGGCTGACGGGAACAAAGGAAAAGGGATATTTGCCCTTTAGGGCCGGTGCGCCGAGAACTGTAAAAGGAAAATGCGTTCCCCGGCCCTGGCTGATGATGGTGCCTTCAAACAAACAAAGCGATGGATATAAAAGAATACTTTGTTGTGTATTCAGATTAGGAGAGGGACTGACAGGAAGTGTATAGGTCATATCATGACGATACCCCGCTACTGGAATAATCTTTAGCGCACATTTTAAGTCGCCCTGTAACCAGCCTTCTCCATTAATCATCTGCGCAAATTCTCCGATGGTCATCCCGTGGGCAATCGGTATAGGAAACTGGCCGATGCCTGATTTGAGACGCATATCCAGAATCGGTCCATCGACTAAATATCCGTTGGGGTTCGGGCGGTCAAGAATTAGTAATGTTTTGTGATAGCGGGCGCAGGATTCCATTACATTACGCAGCACATTAATGTAGGTATAAAACCTACAGCCTACGTCCTGGATATCAAAAATGAAAATATCAACATCTGCAAGATCTGTCGCATCGGGTTTTTGTTTTTTGCCATACAGGGAAATAATGGGAATGCCTGTTAAGGAATCGGTCTCATTGCCGACTTTAGCACCGTTGCTGGCATTACCCCTAAATCCGTGTTCAGGGCCAAAAGCCTTTACGACCTTAATGCCCAAGGATAACAGGCTGTCAACCAGTGGTCGCTGGCCAATGATGGTGGATGGGTTGGCCAGTACGGCAACGCGTTTGTCCTTTAATAAGGGTAAATACAGATTTGTCTGATCAGCACCTGTTACAATAGTTGAAACCTTAGACTGCTGGCTATCGGCAGTCTGCGCGGCCGAAAAACTGCCGGTTAAATAAAAACTGCAAATAAACAGCCACACAATTAAAAACCGATAGTTACGATTATGGTTACTTGTTGTCTTTTTCATCCTGCTAATAAGATTTTTAAGTGCTATTATTTTTCCAGTGGGCGGTCCAACCGGATGTTACCC
>DATJDF010000210.1:0-5781 GCA_035497555.1 Arachidicoccus sp.
CGCATAAATTAATGAATTTGGTAGACGAGAATGTTAATTCTATAAAATATGTTTGATTTCACAGATCTAAACCAATAAAAAATAGGTAAGATCATTTTATTACTCGGTTGAAATCCAAAAATGTCTCAAAGTATTCAGATCTGAATATTTTGAGACATTTTGTATTCATGAAGAGTTTAATGGAAGCATTTCTGCTCATTCGCTATAGATTTGTTGGTGTAATTGCTATTAAAAACTGCTTTTTTATGTTAGGGTTTTGTTAGGTTAATCTATCATTACCTTGCTGTTAGCAAAAAGCTAAAAAGATTTGTTGATCTGGCCCTAAACCCCTACTTTTAACATATCAAAAACAATAGGCTATGTTTATCCATACCATCACCCAATTGCATCAACTAGACGATAATCTGCTGATAAAACGAGCGAAATCTGATCCACAGGCTTTTGCAGAAATATACAGACGTTATTATCCAATACTCTTTAATGTTGCTTATAACAAATTGCAGGTTAAGCCTTTAGCTGAAGATTTGGTCCAGGAGATATTTGTCTCTTTGTACCAGAAATTTGCCGAGCTGGAAATAAATTGCTCCCTTAAGGCTTACCTGAATAAAGCGATCCGTTTTAAAATCATGAACGAATACCGGTCAAAATCTGTTCGTATGAACTATTGCAAAAACGTTTTTTCATATACAATATGCAAAAACGATTTTTCACCCTTGGAAGTCAAGGAATTATCTACAAAACTAGAGAGTGTTTATGCTCGGTTACCTAAAAAGTGCAGGCAGGTTTTTATGTTAAGCCGGCGTGAAGGTCTTTCACAAAAGGATATCTCCCGTAAACTCGATATCTCACTCAGTACAGTCGAGAAGCATATAGGCAAAGCCCTCAAGATATTCAAAGATGAACTCTATGAATACCGGCCGCTAATTCAATCTATTGCCTAAGGTCTCTTAAACGCCTGGGGCTGCGTTAAGACAATTTGCGTCAATATGCAAAAAGCAACCATTTTACCTCCGATCAACTTCTCAACTCCTGTAATAATTTAGAAATGGACTGTGAACCCTTTTGTAATCGAGCTACATGAGACTTATTAATTTAAAATAGAACGCCGCTGTAACCGTAATGTTACAGCGGCGTTTTCAGGCCAGGCGCAGGAGTGTAATATTTTTTATACTTATTCGAGCATCATTTCCCGGACGACATTAATAATATCTTCAACATTGGGTTTACTAAAGTAGTCGCCATCGCTGGCATAGGCGGGTTTATGATTTTTACCTGTAATCGTTCTGGGTGCAGCGTCCAGTAACCGGTAACCGTTTTGCTCCTCCATGACTTTATTGAACATATAGGCCGCAGCACCACCCGGAACATCTTCATCGATAAATACGATTCGACCTGTTTTCTCCAACGATTGCCCGATTAAGTGGTTTACATCAAATGGAAGAAGTGTCTGGACGTCGATAATTTCGGTGTCAATGCCCAGTTTTTCTAACCTGATTACGGCTTCTTCAATAATGCGTAAAACAGAACCGTAAGAGACAATGGTCACATCTGTTCCCATGCGCAGTATTTCGGGGATACCCAGCGGTACTGTAAATTCTTTTAGGTTGGAGGGTAATTTTTCTTTCAGGCGGTAACCATTCAGACATTCAATTACCAACGCAGGCGTGTTGCACTGTAAAAGTGTATTATACATACCCGCAGCCTGGGTCATATTACGAGGCACACAAACATGAAAACCACGAAGTGAATTTATGATCATGCCCATAGGCGATCCGCTATGAAACATACCTTCTAGCCGGTGCCCTCGGGTTCGGACAATCAGCGGACAGCTTTGTTTGCCGGCAGTCCGGTAATGAAGGGAAGCCACATCATCGCTGAGGGGCTGCAGGGCATAAAGCAGGTAATCTAAATATTGTACTTCGGCAATTGGACGCAGACCGCGAAGGGCCAGGCCAATGCCTTCCCCCATAATGGCGAGTTCCCGGATGCCGGTATCGAATATTCTCTCTACACCGTGTTTTATCTGAAGATTTGCGAAGCCTTGATTTACATCTCCGATCTGGCCTAAATCTTCACCAAAAGCCATCACTGCGGGGTTATGCGTGAATAATTGATCAAAATATTTATTCAGTATTTCAAAACCGTTAATTGCCGGTGCATCAGCTGCAAACAGCGGTTTTACTTCCGGTACATTTTTGTAGGATTTTGGACCTTCATCGTATTGATATTTGTCGTAAAGCTGGTCCCAGATTTTTTTTGTATTTGTATAATAATCAGCCAGGGCTTGAAAGGCTGGACTAGATAATTGATACTGCACTGCTTCCAGCGCAAGTGCTACATTGCCGAGAATATCTTTACGTAGCGGCTCTTTAAGCTGAAAAAGTTCCTGGCTTAATGCAGTAATCTGGTCCTTTATTTTTGGTTGTGCTGCGGGGGGAGTGGCAATGCAGGCCTGGATCATTTCCGCTGCTTTCAGGCACTCTGCTTTAAGCGGCGTAATGTACTTTTGCCAGGCATTATTGCGGCTTTCTTTTATTTTTATTTTTGCGTTGTGCTGAATTTCATTTAATAACTCTTCATCCGCAATACCTGTTTCCAGCATCCAGTCTTTCATCTTTTTAAGGCAATCCCAATTTCTTTCCCATTGCAGCCGATCTTGCGGTTTATACCGCTCATGACTACCTGAGGTAGAATGTCCCTGTGGCTGTGTGAGCTCACGGACATGGAAGACTGCAGGTGTATGTGTTTCCCTTATTTTCTGGATGGCAGGCTCGAGTACTTCGCACATCCCTGCATAATCCCAACCGTTTAATACATAGATATCTATTCCGTTAGTGCCTTCTTCTTTGCGAAGTCCCTCCAGTGCTTTAGAAATCGACCCTTTCGTGGTTTGCTTACTAGTCGGTACAGAAATACCGTAACCATCATCCCAGACAAAGACTGCCAGCGGCACCTGAAGGACACCGGCTGCATTAATGATTTCCCAGAAATGCCCTTCAGAGGTGGCTGCATCACCTATCGTCGCAAAACAGACTTCATCGCCATTATTGGATAAAGAATTAAAACGGTCTAATTGTAAAGCAGGGTTATTTCTAAAAGCTTTCGATGCAAAGGCAAGACCCAGTGCGCGGGGCATCTGCCCGGCTGTGGGGGCGATATCGGAACTTGTATTTTTCGTGTTGACAAGAGGCAACCAATTGCCCTGGTCATCTACATTCGGGGTGGTAAAGTGACTGACCATATTACGGCCGCCACTTAAAGGCTCGTTTTTGATATCTGCATCAGCATACATCTGTGAGAAGAACTGTTCAATATCAGCCATACCGGTGACAAAAGCAAAGGTCTGATCCCTGTAGTATCCAGACCGAAAATCCCCCGGTCTGAAGAAGCGGGCAGCAGCCACCTGTGCGACTTCCTTCCCGTCTCCAAAAACACCAAATTTGGCCTTGCCGGTGAGTACTTCTCTTCTGCCCAGTAAACTGGCTTCACGACTCTCTATGGCGGCCTGGTAATCTTTTAAAACGGATTCTTTAAAGTCTTCAAAGGATAGCATTTCATTATTTTCCATATTTATCGTTAGATTTTCCATGCTTTAAAAATAAACTTTTTTTGAAAAATGGGTAATTCCACCGCTATTATGGCCAGCAAGAGACCGGATAATGGCGGCTAAGGCCCCTGGGGGGCGGGCTTTTACCCGATTTCGAATTTTAAAAATAAAGTACCTGCGAGTAAGGCAAAACCAAAACTCAATAGGGTGCCGATCAGCACATATTCAGTAAGTTTTCGATCCCGTGCTGCTTTTAAGTCCCCAAAACGGAAGATGGATTTGGCGGCCAGCAAAAAGCCTACGCCTTCCAGATGGCCTGTTAGCACAAAAGCAAATACAAATAATCTTTCCAGCATTCCGATATATTTACCTGCATTATGCAAAGAATCTGTCTCAAGTGTATTATTGTAGGAAGGCGTCCAGCCTGCAATCAATGTCCGGATACAGATAGCACTTGGCCAGGTTAAAAAGACCAGCGCTGTCAATAGCGAGATATGCTGTAGCGTCCATAAGGCACTCACAGCTTCCCAACTCGTCTTCGCTACTTCCACAAAACCGCCATTTGTCTGCCCGACCCAGCCCATTCCAATAAGCAGAAGGCAGAGTAGATGTAACAATTGGTCTATCCAGAACCAGCGTCGTTTGGCGCTGCGTGCCTTTTTCTGTGCATATATTTTCAGCAGATCCACCAGTCCATGGCTGATCATAAGTACTATAGCCCATGGCCAGAAGGCGCATTTAGCTATAAGTACCCAGGCGAGTAACCCATGAAGTAATATATGTGCATAAAAAGTACCGCTCTTCCAACTGCGGATTTCTTTACGCCGCACCCAGCTGCCTGGCTGTAAGACAAAATCTCCCAGTAAATGGGCAAGAAGTAAGACGATTAGCGTAAAACACAGCGGGTCGGATAGGTTCATAAATGCTGAATTTTGTCTGTAAAGTATAACAAGGACTCCCAAAGTAGGTCAAAACTTGCTCTTTTTAACCGCTGACTGATGGCAGATTGCTGAATTTTCAGCCTTTGTGCCATATCATTTTGGGAAAGTTGTGGGTTTTCAAGAAAAAAATCAACAATTTCCGCAGAGACGGTCGTCCAATTGTCAGCTGTCAGTAGGACCCACTGAAGCATCAGGTTAATTTCACGGTCAAATTCCGGATGGGCTGAAGCAATCGCAAGATTGACACGGTCCTTTTTAATTTCATCTAATTTACGGCCGGAGTGAACAAAAGCGGGTCCATTTGATTCCGTTATGCTTATTCCGTTTTTGGGAGAGCCTTCAGGGGGGCCGAAGCCAATAGCGATACGTATATCTGTGTCTGCAACTGCTTTTAAATGGGCTTTTATTCTGAATGCTGCGGTTACCGCATTTTCCGGCTGTTTCAGGCGCAACTGAAATTCATCGCCCCGGTATATTTCCCAATCGGCAGCGGGCGCACCCTGACTGGCCAGCACAGCTTTTAAGGCTGGCAGCCAATGGTCTTTATTGCGCTCAGTAGACTGGATAATATCTCCTGTAAGTACGGCGATCATGGAACAAATATAAGGGAAAAGGCTTATAAAATAAAAAATAAGCCAAATCGCTAATAAATATGAATATTAGGGGTTTGGCTTATTAACGAAAATATAGCTTTTGCCGATGACAAAGATATTATTTCTAACCGGCCAGCGCTTTTTCTTCCAGCCATTTACCCCTGCCATAGCCTGGATCCACATGTCTTTCGCTGTGATAGGACGAGCGAACCAGCGGACCGCTCTCTACATAATCAATGCCTAATTCATAACCGATTTCACGAAGTTCGGCAAATTCATCCGGATGGACGAAACGCGCCACGGGCAAATGCTTCCCGGTTGGCTGCAGGTACTGCCCAATCGTAATTACATCTACCTGAACGTCGGCAAGGTCTCTCAATGTTTGTATGATTTCTTCCTTAGCTTCACCCAGGCCCAGCATAATGCCGGATTTAGTCCGGACACCCCCTTCTTTCAGGATGCGTAAAGTATCCAAGCTACGTCTGTATTTAGCCTGAATCCGAACCTGACGGGTCAGTCTTTCTACAGTCTCAATATTATGGGAGATGATTTCCGGTTGAGCGTCGATCACACGCTGGATATTTTCCCGCTCTGCCTTAAAATCAGGAATCAGGGTTTCAAGTGTCGTATCCGGGTTCAGGGCTTTGATCGCCTTAATTGTATTATGCCAGATGATGGAGCCGCCATCTTTCAGATCATC
>DATJDF010000211.1:0-3570 GCA_035497555.1 Arachidicoccus sp.
GATGCCATTCGTTTTTTTTCGGGGACACAATTAAAAGATTATGGAGGTGTCGGTGGACTGAAAACGATTGATGTGCGCAGCATGGGCACAAATCATACAGCGATAATGCTGGACGGCGTCCCACTTGATAATGTACAGAACGGCCAGGTGGATTTAGGTAAATATGCGCTGGATAATCTAAGCAGTATATCCTTATACAATAACCAGAACAGTCAGGTCTTTCAACCTGCCCGGGCCTTTGCCAGCAGTGCCTCTATTTATCTGACCAGCCGGATGCCTGCGCTGGATAGCAGTCACCCTCAGGTCGCCCATCTGACGCTAAAAACCGGTTCATTTGGACTCTCGTCCCCTTCCGCCTACTATGCGACCCGGCTAAGCGGTATCTGGCGCATGCGGGTCAATGGCGGCGCTTTGTTTAGTCAGGGTGATTATCCTTTTACTTACAGTAATTCTGTTTATGATACAACCCTGCACCGGGAAAATGGGGATGTTCAAAGCTATCACGCCGGTCTCGGCTTGGAAGGTGATTTTAAAGACAGTAGTCAGCTTTCATTGTCAATTTATGGATTTCGGCGTCAAATGGGGCTTCCCGGGGCCATTTTCAGTAACCGGTTTACCAATCAGGAAAGGCAGGATGAGAATAATTATTTTATACAAGCAAACTATCTGCGCCCGATTGGGCAAAGAGATCAGCTCAAATTGCTGTTCAAATACAATTATGATTACCTCAGATACAGTAATCCCGGGATTCAGAAACTATATATCACAGAGGCTGACACGCTGCAGGGTCCACTCACCAATCATTACCGGCAGCGTTCCTTTTACGGGTCTTTGGCCAATATGTATGCCATCACTGCTTTCTGGCGGGCCGATTTCTCAGCGGACCTGACTTATGACAGGCTCCAGACGGATTTATACGGGTTCCCCAGACCTTCCAGATGGACCGCTTACTTCGCTGCGGCCTCACAACTGGAACTAGGTCAGTGGCAGGTAGCCGGCAATATTTTGTCAACCATGGTTCGCGATAGAATTGAGGCCGGCCCGGGGGCGCCGGACAAAAATGAATGGACACCTTCACTGAGTCTTAGCTGGAAGCCTTTTATACATAGTGATCTTAAAATCAGAGGGTTTTATAAGCGGATATTTAGAATGCCCACTTTCAATGACCTCTATTATACCCAACTCGGTGAAACCAATCTAAAGCCGGAGTATACGGCCCAGTATGATCTGGGTGCCACCTATATTAAATCGCTTCAGGGCATTTGGCAGTCTGTACTGCTGCAGGCAGATGTATATTATAACCAGGTCAGGAACAAAATTGTTGCTATCCCGACAACAAGTCTTTTCAGATGGCAAATGGCCAACCTGGGACTGGTACACATCAGGGGCCTGGATCTGACGGTTAAAACAGCGCTGGCCTTTAATGACTGGCAATTGACCGCAGGTCTGCAATATACCTATCAGAAGGCTGAGGATTATACAGATGCCCAGACCTTAACCTATAAAAATCAGTTGCCTTATATTCCGGTACATAGCGGTTCTCTGGTGCTGGACGCTGCTTACCGGAAATTCTCCTTAAAATATAGTTTTCTGTATGACGGTGAAAGGTATAGTCAGTCTTATAACAGCCTCGTAAATTATGTGCCGGCCTGGTATACACATGACCTGGCTGTTTTATATAAGTGTCGGATAAATAAAAATCAGCAGGCTATAATTCTGTTGTCGGTGGATAATCTGCTGGATCAGGATTATGACGTTATTGTTAATTATCCGATGCCGGGTCGGAATTTTAAAATAGGGGTTACCCTTCAATTATAAATGGATTTATATGCAAAAGCCGCAGTTATTAATTTTTGGGATACTGATATTTATGGTCAGCGTATCTGCCTGCCGCAAGGAGCCGAGTGTAATACCGCCTGTAACCACGCAGGTGATGCCTGCTGGCGGCTACGGTCCCGGGTCTGATTTCTATCTTTTGAATGAAGGGAATATGGGAAGCAATAAAGCCAGTCTGGATTATTTTGATCATAATGCAGGTACCTATGCAAATAATATTTATGGTGCGGTTAATCCTGCAGCGACCCTTGGATTAGGTGATGTGGGTAATGATATCAAAGTGTATGGGGGAAAACTATATGTGGTTGTCAATGGCTCTGGTAAAGTAGAAATACTGGACAAATACACGGCCATCCGAATGGGTCAGATAGATATTGAGAATTGCCGCCAACTGGCTTTCTGGGGAGGAAAGATCTATATAAGTAGCTATAACGGGTATGTTGGTGTAGTAGACACCAGCCATATCGTATATAGTGGCGGACCCACGGAACTCGATAAAAAAATACCAGTGGGACGAGAACCGGAAGGGATGGTAGTGGTAGCAGACAGCCTGTATGTTGCTAATAGTGGGGGCTATAGCCCACCTTTATTTGATAATACCGTTTCCGTGATCGATCTGCGTACCGCAGCGCAGGTTAGGAAGATTAAAGTAGGGGTGAATCTGGATCAGGTAGAAAAGGATGATTATGGTCATATCTGGGTAAGCTCCCGAGGGGATTATCTGAAGGTTCCACCGAGTTTTTATGTACTGGATGTACATCAGGGAAAGGTTATTCAGCATCTGGATATACCGGTAGGTAATTTTGCCATTAAGGGAGAATTATTATATTACTTCACTGCAACCTATGCATTTGGTGGAGTAACGACGGCTGACAAAGTTCATTATGGACTGGTAGATGTAAAGAAAATGGCTTTACAAGCCGGATCTTATATTTCTGAGGAGGTACAACAAAAGATCAGTCATCCATTTGCCCTTGCGCTGGATCCTTTATCTGACCGGCTATTACTGACCGATGGCGGTGATAATGTATCGCCCGGAACTTTGTATTGGTTGGACAAGTCAGGCAATATTTCCTGGAAGGTCATGACAGGAGATATTCCCGGACATATCGTATTTATGTAAACCCGAAAAATTAATTATAATGAAAATCAGAAACTTCAAGTGTGTTATTTTAGCCGTAAGTGTTTGCCTGGGTCTGGGTGCCTGCAGTAAAAGTGATGCACCTAGTAAGACAAATGAACCCATCCGTCCTGTAACGGCGACCAGCAGTGCCTTTGTCGATACGGTATTTAGTTTTACACCGGCCCCAGGTCAGTTTGTCAATACACCGCTTGCAGATATCGCCACAGTAAGTAAGATCACCAAAAATGAAACCATTTCCCTTGGCGCCTGGGGCGGCCAGATTGTGCTCGGTTTTGATCATACTGTACTGAACAAGAAAGGCGCAGATTTGAAAATTACAGGCAACGCCGGCGATGAAATGTCAGAAGCCGGGATTGTATGGGTGATGTATGACCGGAACGCCAACGGATTACCGGATGACGACTGGTATGAATTGAAAGGCAGTGCCATGAACCAGCCGGGTTACCAGCGAAATTATAAAATCACTTATTTTAAGCCGGCAGACGCGGGAACAGATATTCAGTGGGAAGATAATGCAGGGAAAAAAGGAGTGGTTAAAGCGAATATTTATCACAAACAATCTTATTACCCTGGATGGATATCGACTGATA
>DATJDF010000212.1:0-14380 GCA_035497555.1 Arachidicoccus sp.
CCTTGGATATTTGATGTTTTTGTTTTGCTCCACTGTATTATATGTACTCCAATAATTCCCATCAATTAATTTGTATGCGCCATAGCGTGGTTGTACCATTGCATAAGTTATATAAGAATTCTGTTTCCCCACGCCTTGGAATGCGATTGAAAAATCAAAGTTTTTATAATTTAATTGGATATTTCCTCCATAAAGATAACGTGGCAGTGACCCTCCTAATAGGGTCCTGTCATATTCCGGAGAGATGACACCATCCGGTACGCCGTCAGGGCCACTTATATCCTTATATTTAACATCACCTGGCGATACCGTCCCGTTAATGGTAGGGGAGTTGTCCACCTCTTCTTGTGTCTGATATAAGCCCTGAGATAGATATCCATACCATTCATTAAATTCACTGCCTTTAAATTTCACTTGCGATCCAAGAAATTCGGTGCCGCCTATGTCTCCGATTTTTGACTTAAAATCTGATACATTAGCTGAAACTGAATACCGGAAATCACCAATTCTGTCTTTCCAGCCTATCTCAAGATCCCATCCTGTGGTATGCATGTTACCGGTATTCTGATCGGGATTACCGAGTCCCATAAAATCTGGGATTTCAAGGGCCAGCAACATATCTGAGGTTATTTTTTTATAATAATCCCCAGAAGCCGTTAATTTATTTTCAAATAAGCTGACATCCACGCCGATATCATAAGATTTGGTGGTCTCCCAAGATATGTCCCTAATTGCATATCCAGAAACATATGCCCTTTGTACTGATGCAATATCATTGCCCCTGTAAAATAAGGTGCTTCCCAAACTTAAGGTAGATTGATAAGGATAAGTGCCGATACGGTCATTACCTAAAGTTCCCAAAGAGGCCCTGAATTTTAAATGCGATAGATTCTTTATATCTTTCATAAAAGATTCTTTCGATGCCACCCACCCAATAGATACAGAAGGAAAAAAGCTCCACCTATATTCACTGGCAAACCTGGATGACGCATCATAACGCCCATTTGCCTGAATCAGGTATTTGTCATCATAACCGTACATGACGCGGCCAAACCATGACCTTGAGGCTAATTCTGATGCATTTCCGCCATTTTCCCTAAAGGTTAGCGGCCCGAGGTCCAGATATGGAAAGTCGTCTAATTCGTATTGATCCCTTGCGGCACTTAGGTTCTCAATCATATAGTAATAACTTTCAAATCCGACAAGTGCATTCAACTTGTGTTTTCCGATATCTTTACTATAGTTTGCTAAGAATTGAGCAGTTTGTGTATAAGAGTCGTTGCGGGATTCCTGTAAGGATGTCTTAGTAGCTCCGGTAATATAGCCTACTATATTATTTGGATCGTCCCAATTATAATAAGGTACTTTTTTTCTAAATAATTTCTCTTTATTGTTCATGTAGTTTGGTGAAAAGATAGCCGATATCTTTAATCCATCTACCGGTTTAAAATCAAGAGACACTTTTCCACCTATTGTATTTTCTCCCGTATTATCATAACCAGCATCGCCTGTTACAAAAGGATATTGGTTTAATCCCGTTGTCGTTCCTGGTCCATACGTGCCGTTGCGCCAAACTGGAGCATATATGGGTGGGAACCTTAATGCTACATAGTTGGCAAAATTGGTTGGAGGTAGTTCATTAATTGTTCGAATAAAGTGTAAATCCACCGATGCTGATAGATATTTATTGATTGTTATATCATTATTTGCTCTGATCGTAAATCGTTGGTAGCTCTGATTTGAAAATAATGCATCTACTTTGTCGTAGGCGAAAGACGCTTTTGTGCCAATATTTTTTGTCCCGGCATTCAAACTTATTAGATGACTCTGGCGTGGAGCATAATTCCGCAGCATTACTTTCATCCAGTCCACATCAGGATGCAAATCCGGATTTTCTTTATTTAGGTCTGGATAATTCTTGATTTGATCTTGCGAATAAGTCGTGTATTCGCTCCCCGCAATATTGCCGTTGTCATTCCATGCCATTTCATTATACATTCTCATATACTCAACGGCAGTTTCATTCTTTGGAATTGCTGTAGGTGATTCCCTGCCATATACGGCATTATAAGTTAAATTTATACCGGATTTTGCTCTTTTAGTTGTTATCAAAATAACACCTGATGCAGCTCTTGATCCATAGATGGCTGCTGATGCCGCATCCTTTAATACAGAAATACTTTCTACGTCATTTGCATTGACATTATCTATATCTCCTGGAATGCCATCAATAATAACTAAAGGATCACTATTATTAATTGTTGTAATACCCCTGATTTTTATCGTTGCAGATTTGTTTGCGGCACCACTCGTTCTGGATACTGTCACCCCAGCCATTGTGCCTTGTAAGGCGTTTGATAATTGTGGTGATTGCTTTTTAGACAGGGTTTCTCCTGACACAGAAACGACCGAACCTGTCAAATCTTTTTTCTTGGCTGTACCATAACCAATGGCTATTACCTCTTCCAAATAAGCGTCTTCCTCTTCCAAAACGATGTCTATTGCGGTTGTTCCGGTTATAGACCTTTCCTGTGTTTTCATTCCAATGAATGAAAACACCAAGGTTGCGTTTGAAGCAATATTTCCAAGAGAAAAATTACCATCAGCATCTGAATAGGTGCCGTTTTTTGTTCCTTTGACAATAATGGTTACGCCTGCCATTGATTGTCCCTGTACGTTTTTAATACTTCCGGAAGCCGCAATTTGTTGGGCCCAGCCACTCTCCGTACAAAAGAAATAAAGTAAAAATAGCACTGTAATCTTAAATACAAAGGACCCTGATTTCGTTAGTTTAATATTTTGTTCCATTTTAATTCCAATTTTAAATGAAGAATATAAAAATGCGCACCCTTATTTTTTCAATCCAATGATTAGTGCGGTGTGGTGTGGTGTAAAAATAGGGGTTATTTGTTGCCTGCGCAACTTTCCTTCACATTTTTTTAAAAAGAAATTGTTTTTTGTTTAACTTTCTCAAGTTTGGTGTTGGTAAGTTATTGATAGCTATAGATTATATAAATCTTAGCATTGAACGAATAAAGATTATTGGTTAATATTTGGTAAAATACAATAGAGCCCCCTGGCCGAGCGGGCTGCTGCAAATGATATCGGCTATCTAACGATTGCCGTTCCTGTGTAGGGGTTAGCAACCAGTGGTGAAAAACCCGTACCGGAGTGTCGGCGAATCCTTGTTTTCTGCTGGCTTATGTCGTCATGCTACTTTGCAAGTGTACAGTACTTTTCAATTCCGCTAGGTTTTCATGGCAATTTGTTTGTAAAAAAATCCCATATCCTCTCTATTAAAATTTGTTCCAGTCATTTACCCCTCAATGCGCTGAATAGCGGTGTCGCTTTATCTGTATGATTAGTTTTGCTGTTGTATTAGTGTACTAGACTTTTCGATTACTTTTTATTAAACTTCGCACATCCAATCCTTGATCCTATCTGCACTTTATGCCTTTTAATGATATTATAATGCTGTCAGTGATAAATCCCGAGTCAGCCAGCACGCAGCGTGATACAAAGCGGTTGTTTATCTATGCTGCTGTGAGACTTTCTGCCTGTTCAATTTGCTTGTCCTTTATTCTTTTAATCGCCCCGTGGAAGTACGGGCTTTGCCCCCTTTCTTTTTGAACTCAACCGAGAGTTCCTTTACCGTTATTCACTTATTCTTGGCCAGGCTTCTGGTGTATTGAGAACCCTAAAGGTAAAAGTTTTTGCCACCCCAAAATCCAGCCACTTTTTGCCGATTGCTAAAACGGGGAACGAAACGGAAACAGAAATAGTAACTAGAAGGCCTGTACAGAGCAAATGTCTTTGAACTTGCTGACGGAAAGGAGTTTACCTACTATTTTCACGATGAAGTATTTCAAAAGGTGGCGCAGCGGTTCCGCGATTTTGCGAAACCCTGGCAATTAAGAAAGAATACAAGTAGATGAGGGGCCAGGTTATTTTAAAAAGTATTTCTGATCAGGAGCTTAAAATCGCATTTAACTTTGTCTAAAGCGTTATCCATAATCATTTTTGATGCGAGTTCACCCATTTGCACAAAATCGGTAGAAAGAACAGTTAATCCGTTTAATATAATTTCATTGACAGGCGATTCATTATAGGATAATATGCCAATATCTTCACCCACCTTAAGATTTCTTAATCTTGCTGCTCTAATGAGTTCAATGAGTTCCGTGTCGAGCTGACTGTTTAAGATTAAAAAGGATTCCTGTTTCTGAATTCTGTTGACATTTATAGTTTTGTAAAAATTATACTTGATATGCTTCTCCTTACAGAACCGTTCAACGCCTTTCTCAATGAGAGGAGCATACAGACTCCCTTTCATTGAAATCACATTTAATGTCTTATATTTTTTCAAAAGATCATGCGCTTGGTGGAGTCCTTCATAAATATCCTTTTCAAAATCCTGATATATAGCGCCATAATTTCCGGGAAGTTCTTCGATGTTCCTGTCGAGTAATATAAGTTTTCTATTTGGAATCTTCCGGAGAACTTTTATTAATCTTGCTTGCGTTTCTGCATCTAAAGGAAAGTGGGGTGTAATTAAATAGTAATCAAACTTATTCAGATTTACTTTTACGAAGTGTTCAAAAAGTTCAATGTCCTGGTTGTGCAAGCGGATGGTAAGTTCTGATGTGTTCCTCATGGAAGCCGCAAAAGAATTAAACAATACTTGTTTATAAGTACTTAGCTTATCAAAAAGCAATAATATTTTTATTTTATTTTTCTTTTTTGGGGCTAAATAAAATCCCTTTCCTTGTGAAGCCTCAATGACATTTTCTTCTCTGAGCAGATTGTAAGCCTTTTTGACGGTTTCGCGAGAGATGTTAAGGTTTTTACTAAGTTCATTCATAGATGGCAATAAATCCCCAACTGATAATTTTTCACTTTCCATCAACTCATAAATAGATTCCATTATTTGTTTATAGTATGGAACTTTTAATTCAGAATTAATCGCAATTTCATTAGATTTCGTCATAAAAAAACAAAGTTTACTTTCTAAAACCAGTCAATTCAATAAATTGGAGCAAATTTACATATTAATTTGGATAATAATATTGTATGTAATTAATTTCTAATTTTGGGAGCTGACTGGATTGATCATTATAATGCCTATTTTTATCTGGTATCCAATTTAAATTAGATTTCCTAATTCCAATCTGACTAAGCTTTTTTATTGAAACAAAGCTATAGTGCCTCTGAACTGGGCCTTATTTCGCCTGATCTTAGCATTCAATCAGAATTGCATTTGATTACCATTCTAACCAATTAATCTTATTTTTTTGCTATTTAAATGGAAGGGAATTAAACCAATCAACCTTCCTAAAGATATTAAAGGCACTTTTATACCTGGAAATATGTCATATTGTAAAAGTAGCTGATTTCTTTTTAAAACATAATATCATATTGATTAAAAGAATATTATAAATATACATTTCAAAGTATGGGAAATTTTAGGCACCCATTTAACACTATTTTGGGACTATTTGGAGAGGTAATATAAAATTATCTTAATTTTTTTTTGATTTATTAAAATAACCTGATTACATTTGTTCCACACCACACCAGACCCGGTAAAATTTTCTAACAATTTCTATTAAAAAAATTTTATGAAAAGAGAAAACAAATCAACCAGCTTCACAAAAGTGAGCCGTCTCTTTCCATTCATCCTAATGGCTTTTTTGTTGCAATTAACTTTTGGAGTTAGTGCTCAATCAATTAGTACAAATGGGAATGTAACAAATAAAAATAAGGAAGCGCTACTCGGCGTGACCATTGTTATCAAAGGAACAAGTATGGGGGGCACAACTGATGAAAATGGACATTTTTCAATAAATGTCCCGCGAAATGCTACGATGACGTTTTCTTATGTTGGTTATGAATCTATTGACATACCAGTTAATGGCCGCACTAAAATTGATGTGGTGATGGAAGAAACTGTTTCATCTATGGATCAGGTGATCGTGGTTGGATATGGGACGATGAAGAAAAGAGATTTGACTGGATCTGTTACGACGGTTGATAGAAAAGAAATATTGTCAAACCCCGCCTCAAATGCAATTGCGTCTATTCAAGGAAAGGTAGCCGGCATGGATATTAGTTCAACCTCCCAACAACCAGGCAGTGCGCCAACGGTTCGAATAAGGGGGAATCGTTCAATTAAAGCCAGTAACGATCCTTTATATGTGATTGACGGAATTCCGTTTGTTGGGGACTTGTCAGATATAAATTCGTCAGATATTGAATCTATCGATGTTTTGAAGGATGCTTCAGCTACTGCGATTTATGGATCCCGGGGAGCTAACGGCGTCGTTTTGGTCACTACCCGAAGAGGCAAGACTGGGAATTCTGTCATTTCTTTAAATAGTTATTACGGTTTGCAGACCAACAATCAATTGGATTTGATGAGTCCGGCACAATTTGTCGAAGCAAGAAGAAATGCCCAACGAAGCGTTGGTAAATATGACTCTGATGTTCCTAATTTGGAATTGGATAAGAATATGTTTTACTATCCAGACAAATATGTTATTGAATCAATATCAGCAGCCTATGATGAGAATGGCAATTATGATCCGTCAAAAATAAAATCCTATGATTGGGTGGATGCAATTAGCAGGACGGGCATCATCCAGGATCACCAGCTTAGTGTTCAGGGCGGTAATGATAAGACAAAAGTTTCCTTCTCTGCCGGTTACTTTGATAACAAAGGCGGGATTGAAGGGTTCGACTATTCCAAATACACCTTAAGGCTAACAATCGATCACCAAGTGAATAAGTGGTTAAAACTGGGCGGTTCCATGGCGAGTACATTTAATGTAACCAATTCTACCAGTGGTACGTTTTACTATGCGGCAATAACTAACCCTTTAAATCCATTTAGGGATGAAAATGGTATTCTGCAATTGACACCGGGGGGTGAATTGATGCCCAATGCAATACTAACCGCTAAAAATGATATTACAGAAAATAAGCAAAACCACTTTTTTGGCAGTTATTATGCAGAAGTGAAATTACCGGCGGGTTTAAAATACCGTATAAATTTTGGTCCTGACTATCGTAGTGCCCGAAACGGTGTTTTCCACGGTTCTTTGGGCTCTTTGTTAGGTGGAGAACCAACAGCGGCAAATACAACAACACAACAATATCATTATACGCTGGATAATCTATTATATTATGATAAAACCATTAAAGATATTCACCGCCTTGGCGTAACGCTTCTGAGTAGTATTGAGGATTATAATTTTGAAAGTCTGAATGGCGAAGTGAGTGGATTACCATATGAATATCAGAAGTGGTACAATATTGGAACCGCAACTTCCGTCACTGGATTAGGATCAGGTTATTCCAAATGGAGACTGAATTCCTATATGGGTAGGGTCAATTATGGATATAAAGATAAATACCTCTTAACCGTATCTGGAAGGGTGGACGGATCTTCACGCCTCGCTGAAGGAAATAAATATGCCTTCTTCCCATCCGCAGCATTTGCCTGGCGTGTAATAGATGAGTCTTTTATGAAAAAAGCACAGTGGCTCAATAATCTTAAGTTGAGGGTTGGATTTGGCGAAACAGGCAATACATCGATCGACCCTTATGAAACCTTGGGATCCTTAAGTCGTACTGTATATTCATCTGGAGGTGACGGATTTCTTGGATATGCACCCAATCTTTTGATAAATCCTGATTTAAGATGGGAAATGACAGCCCAGTATAACATTGGTCTTGATTTTAGCCTTTTTAAGGATAGAATATCAGGAACGGTAGATCTCTATCAACAAAAAACCACCGGTTTAATTTTACCTAGACAATTGCCCATCGCATCAGGATTTTCCAATATTACACAAAATATCGGATCTACAAAAAACTCAGGTATTGAAATTGCCTTGTCAGGGCTCATCATAAAATCGCCCAGTGGATTTGAATGGAATACAAGCGTTGTGTATTATGCCAATAAAGAAGAAATTACTTCCTTATACAATGGAAAGGTGGATGATATCGGCAATAAATGGTTCATAGGACAGCCTATAAAAACTTTTTATGATTATAAGTTTGATGGTATATGGCAAAATACGGAAAATGACCTGGCATTAATCAAAAAATATAATGCCAATGGCAGTTCATATGCACCTGGAGAAATTCGGCTATATGATAAAAATGATGACGGAAAAATAACAGCTGATGACAGAACCATTTTAGGATCTAATGTGCCTAAATGGTCAGGCAGTCTTAATAGTACTATGGCATATAAAGGGTTTGATTTTTCCTTCTATCTCTATACAAGGCAAGGACAAATGGTTTATGATGATATGTCCATGATGTACGAGGGCAGATATAATTGGCTAGACGTAAATTACTGGACACCGGAGAATCAAAGTAATTCTTTCCCTAGAATTGTGGCTGGAAGGCAGGTTCCTTTAAACTCCGCCGCTATATCCTATCAGGATGGCACTTTTGTAAAACTAAAAACAGTAACACTTGGCTATTCTCTTTCACAAAAGTTATTAACAAAATTAAGTTTAAGCAAATTGAGGATTTATGGTACAGTTCAGAATCCTTATATGAATAAGAAAGTATGGAGTATTGATCCCGAAGGTTTGGGCTTCTCTGGACCAAGTGTTAAAACGTTCATGTTTGGGTTATCCGCTTCATTTTAAAACTAAAAAATTACTATCATGAAAAAATACATATTTATTATTATCGTGATTTCACTTTGTTTAACGTCCTGCCAGAAATTTTTGAGAGAGGAATTTGTGTCCGGGATTGGTTATTCTTACTATGATACGGAAACTGGTATTGAAGATTTAGTTCGTTCCGAGTATGTCCCCTTACGTGCGTGGGGCGGTACTGAGACAGGTCTGCGTATGAGTAATTTCGGTACGGATATTTGGGAATACACGAATGTATCTTCTGGAAATGAATTCCATATGTACACTTCTGCAATAAACCCGGCCAATAGCAATTTTTACAGTATCTGGAGTGCATTTTATCAGGGAATAAGCCGCTGCAATATTGCAATCAATAGAATTCCAAACATACAAGGTACAAAATATTTGATGACGGATGTTGGCAAAAATGCAAGAATAGGAGAATCCAAATTTTTACGGGGCTATTATTATTTTATGCTGGTACAGATATTTGGCAAAGTACCTTTATTATTGGATGAGAATATTGGAATCATTACAGATATAAAAAGAGCTGAGGTCTCGGATGTTTATAATGCAATTATTGCTGATTTGCGGTATGCAGCGGAGCATCTCCCAGCTACTCAAACAGATATTGCCCGTCCGACCCAAGCTACAGCATGGCACCTGCTCTCCAAAGTATTCTTGACCAGAGGTAGTGCAATCAAGGACCAGCGTGGACAGAGACCGACAGATATGGATAGCGCTATTTTATATGCAGAGAAGGTGATTAGGCACAAAAATGGGTTGGTAACTAATTTTGACGATTCCCGCAAAAACACGAATCAAGGCAACAGTGATGTACTATTTGCCGTTCAATATACACCAGACTTACTCTATGACGGTTCAGGTAATGGGAGTCATCTATATTATACAATTCAGTATATGACTATTGGAGGGCTTACGCTTGATATGAATAATGGTCAGGCCTGGGTTCGGCTGCGTCCGACTGATTATCTGTATGATCTTTATGACCTGAAAAATGATTCCAGGTTTTATAAAGCCTTTAAAACAACCTGGCTTTGCAATACCGAAACGACGATTCCAAAGTGGACTGCTGCTGATGCACCCGCTTCTGGGTTGGTCGGGAAACCGAAATTTGCCATCGGGGATACCGCACTTTATTTTTCAATGAATAAAGGCGTTAATCAAAGTGAGCTTAACGCAAAATCTTATACCTGGCGCCCTCGGGATAAATTTACAGATCGTGTTTTTCCGCAGTATCAGTACCATTTAGATCCATTTAAATCTTCGGCAAGTACGCTAACAGGCACACTCGCTTTTAATTTAATGTGGTTGAGTGAGACCTATCTAATTGCAGCAGAGGCCTATGGGAGAAAAGGAGATTATGTGAATGGCGCAAAATATATTAATGTTGTAAGAAGGCGAGCGGCCTATAAAGAGGGTGAAATAAAACCTGCCCAAACTTACCGTTTTGACGGATTGAACGTGGATGACCTTACTAAAAGTACTGAATCTTCAATGGAAATTACACCTGCCGAAATTAATAGCTTTGAGAAATTACGTGATTTTATCTTAGAAGAACGTGCCCGTGAATTCTGTGGTGACGATGAACGTTTCTTTGACCTGGTTCGGACGGAGACTTTTTATGAGCGTGTGGTAAAATACAATAAACAATGCGCGGCATTTGTAAAACCTTATGATAAATTACGCCCTATTCCTCAAAATCATATTGACCGACTGTCAAACCCAGGCTCAATGTCCGAGGAACAAAATGAAGGCTATTATTAGCATCTTTTAAATATTAAGTGTCTGGTAACATAGGTCGTATCTTTTTACCATTGGGACTACCGTTGTCTAAGCAACTTGAATGGACCCAAATAATCGTAAAGGATTTTTACCGGTAGCAAAAATTGCAACTTTAAAATGTAGTATAATGACAAAAAAGAAAAACTGGTTGATTTTAAGCTTTTTGTTGGCGCTAATCTCCTATGCTGAGGCCCAAAAAGTGTATACTGTCCAAAATGATAAGATGGCGTTTTCGATGGATAATGCTGGGAATATACTTGTCTTAAAGAATCTAAAAACCGGTTATAACTACGCTTCAGGTAAACCTATGTGGCGTCTGTACTTTGATCGTAAAAATGAGAAAGATATTGAAGTATTGGCTAAAGATAACAGACCCACCATTGAACAAAAGGATAACGAGCTATTGCTAGTTTATAATAATTTAAAAACCAGAGGGGAAAATTTGAAATTTAAACTATCTCTTAAGATAATTATGAAAGCGGACAAGGTGCAATTCGCTTCTGAGATTACCAATAATGAATTACATACTATTGTTAGAGAACTTCAATATCCACTAGTCGGTAATTGTCAAGCACCTGCCGACCATCAACTTTTAACGACTGAAATAGGCGGGTTGATATTTAAGGATCCCAAAAAGGCCATATTGTCTGAGCGGTTCTCCTATATGGGACCTGATCAGAAGTTTCGTCAAAAGGTGGTCAGGTATTCAGCAGGAGTTGCTTCCAATTGCTTTGCTTTGGTAGGAGCGCACCAAGGCCTTTATTTTGGTAGCCACGATTCCTCCTTCCAGGACACCTGGCATGGATTAAGAGTGTATCCTGATAAAAACAATGTATTTAATGAACTAGAGACAGGGTTATACAAATATCCGAATTGTCTGTCTGGCCAGAGCTGGCGTAATGATGCCAATGTAATTGTGCCTTATTCAGGTGATTGGCATCAAACTTCAAAAATATACAGGGCTTGGGCAAATACCTGGTGGAGTCACCGTGATGAACCACTCTGGGTAAAACAAATGAATGGGTTTCAGCGGGTAATTTTACGCCATCAATACGGCGAGACCTTATTCACTTACAAAGATTTCTCTACTCGGGTAAAAAAAGCAGGAAACAGTGTAGGGGTGAATGTTGCATTTCCTTTTGGATGGTGGGATAACGGAATGGATAATGGCTATCCGGATTATACAACTGACCCGCTTCAGGGTGGGGATGAAGGGTGGAAAAAGGCCGTTGCTGAATATAAAGCAGGAGGCGGAAAAGTGATACTCTATTTCAACGGAAAATTAATTGATATGGAAAGCGATTATTACCGTACAGGGGATGGTAAAAAGGTTTCCATGAAAAGTAATACAGGCGCAGAAAGGAATGAAGCCTATAGGTTCTCAGGCCCGGGCACTTTTACAGGGTATTATGATGCGAGAACTTTTGTTGTAGCTGATGTGAAAAATCCCCTCTGGAAAAAGAAGCTTATTGAAATGGCAGATCGGACGATGCAGTACGGCGCTAACAGTGTTTTTTATGATCAATTGGGTTATGGGGAGAATACGGGAAACTGGGACGTAACAGGGGAATTTCCCATTCCGGATTTAAGAGTCATTGCTGATAAAGGAGAAGCGTTAAAAATGGTACATGATTATATTGATACCAAGGATAAAGATCTGGCAATAGGAACTGAACATATTTCTGATGTAACCGCTCAATATTGTGATTATGTGCATAGTATTTTCAATTTGGAAGGTAGTGCAAATTTTATCCAGTGGTTTAGGTATACTTTTCCTGAAATTATCCTTTCAGATAGAAATTTTGATGGGGAGGAAGAAAATATAAAATGGTTGGTCAATCAGGATGTGCTATTTGGATTAAGAAATAATCTTCAAATTTATAGGTTGAGGGGAACCATTGATCAAACACCAATTTATCAACAGTATTTGGCGAAAGTTAACAAGGTGAAAGATAAGTATCAATCGCTGTTGTTACTTGGCACTTACCAGGATACGGATGGTTTTACGCAGGACAATTCTAAAATTAAAGCAACAAGTTTCGTTAAAGGCAATCAAATGGCAATTGTTATAACGCATAACCATAAAGAAACCTATACGACTGAGCTTGTTGCGCCTGGATACCACTTTAAAGAATCAACTACTGTGGGCGACATCAAGGTTTACCCAGTATCAAAGGATAAGCAAGGCGTAAAAGTAGGTAAAGATGGACTTGCTGTATTAATATACGAAAAGTAGATGCTAAGCGTCAGAAATCAAGGAAATGCATAATGGAGTCGCATGAGTGCCCTGGTGAGAAACGGAATAAATTTAATTTAAGGCGGGTATTCATCTGCATCAATTAAGAAGCACAATAGGAAAGCAAATAAAAAACACCAATTGATTAGCAGGATCTAAACTAAACTTGATGATAAAGAAAATAAACTATAAGTGGGAGCTTCTTGCATTATTATGGATAGCTTATCTGCTTAATCAGGCAGACAGGCAGGCATTCAATGTTGTTTTACCCTTAATTAAAGCGGAATTGCAACTTACTGATCTTGAGGTAGGTTGGATTGCGACTTTGTTTAACCTGGTTTATGCCTTTCTTGTTCCGCTTGCAGGCTATATTGGAGATCGCTATAGTAGAAAGTGGATTATTGTATTTAGTATTTTGCTATGGAGTATTGCGACCATGTTTACAGGATTTGCAAATGGATTTTTGATGTTGATTTTTGTCCGAAGTATCGCAACTGGAGGAGGTGAAGCCTTATTCGGACCTGCAAATTATACGCTACTTGCCAGTTTCCATAAAGGGAGTAGGGGTTTTGCCATGTCCATTCATCAAACGGCTTATTATGTGGGCATTGTTGTGAGTGGATACGTTGCCGGGTATATTGGTGCAAATTGGGGATGGCGCAATACCTTTTATATATTTGGTCTAATTGGTGTTATCCATGGAATTGTTCTTATTTTCAGATTAAAAGATAAAAAGGAAAATTCAGCTATTGTCAAAGAAAAAATTAAATTTTCAGAAGGCGTCAGAATTCTTTTTCGAACGCCAACAGCGCTCATCCTGACAATCGCTTTTTGTGGTTTAATCTTTGTTCTGACAGGGTACCTGACCTGGACACCAACCTATCTTTATGAAAGTTTCAATATGAATTTGTTTCAGGCGGGATTCAATTCTATGTTTTACACCCATTTATTTGCATTTATCGGTGTAATTATAGCGGGTAAATATTCCGATAAATTGGCCAAAAAGGATCCTGCGAAACGCTTGTTGGTACAGAGCATTGCCTTACTGAGTGCTTCACCCTTTATTATATTAATGGGGAGTTCGAGCACACTTTTATTAATGTATGTTGGTTTTGCTGGTTTTGGATTTGCAAGAGCATTTTTTGACGCGAATACCTATACGGTTTTATATGACGTTATTCCTAGAAAATACCAAGCCTCTGCCTCTGGCATTATGTTGATGATGGGATTTGGTGTCGGCTCTTTCTCACCGGTTGTCTTAGGGTATCTGAAACCCATTATTGGACTTTCTAACGGCATATCCATGTTGTCCATCGTGTGGGTGCTATGCAGTGTGTTATTATTTATTGCCTATAAATATTTTTTCGCAAAAGATTATAAAAATGCTTTGAACTATGATAAATAATGCAACTATAGGCGTTAGTGTGTGGTAGGTGTCGATCGAATTTAATTAAAAATAGAATTTGGATGAGTGATTTTTTATGATATGAGTGGAACCAGGGTAGGATCTACAAAGACTGATGATTATTTAAAAATCGTACAGTTATTATTCTTATGACCGAATTTGGCAGGTTGAAGCCCTTTAAGATTTTGGGGTAAAATGCTTTCTGATTTAATAAAAAATTCGGAAAAAATAATTGAATAACCAATTAACAGAAATATATCTACACCATACCACACCATA
>DATJDF010000213.1:0-14069 GCA_035497555.1 Arachidicoccus sp.
GGCTTAAAAATTACAAAAAACATAACGAATATATAAATTATATTATATGTAACATGCTTATTTGTATATTTAATCATTCAACGAGTTTTTATCATTTGTAGTGATTTAGGGAGCTCGTAAGCGGAGTAAAAGCCAAAGTATTCCACCTAAATCATTGATTTTTCCACCTTTTCATCCTACGAATTAATTTTAGCACTGAAATTAAAGGTTTTAACGTAAGTTCGCAGTCTATAAAAAAGCAGCAAAAGTGCGTTTAAAACAACTTGAAGTAAAAGGGTTTAAAAGCTTTGCAGACAGAACAGTCGTCAATTTTAATCAGGGAATTACCGGGATTATTGGCCCAAATGGCTGTGGCAAGAGCAATATTATTGATAGTATTCGGTGGGTGATCGGGGAGCAGAAGATTTCCGCTTTAAGAAGTGAAAACCTGGAAGCCCTTGTCTTCAACGGAAGTAAAACCAGGAGCGCAAGCGGCCTGGCTGAGGTAAGCCTGACATTTGAAAATACGCGCAACTTGCTACCGGTGGAGTTTACCACTGTTACGGTAACCCGGCGGTTTTATAAAAACGGAGACAGCGAATACCGGCTCAATGACGTTACCTGCCGGCTGAAGGATATACAGAACCTGTTTATGGATACGGGCATCAGTACAGATAGCTATGCGATCATTGAACTGGGAATGGTGGACGATATTATTAAAGACAAAGAGCATAGTCGTCGCCGAATGCTGGAACAGGCTGCAGGGATCACTATCTACAAAACCAGGAAAAGAGAAGCAAAGCTCAAACTGGATGCGACTGAACTGGATCTGAACAGAATTGAAGATTTATTGTTTGAGATTAACAATCAGTTGAAAAGCCTGGAGAGTCAGGCCAGAAAAGCTGAGAAGTTTTACGAAATCAAAAAAGACTATCGGGAACTTTCCATTGAGTTGGCCAAGGCAGCGCTGGAAGGATTTAATATTCAATACAAAGAACTCGGTGAACAACAAGGCACAGAAGCTGAAAAGCGCAATTTGCTGGAATCAGAAATTGAAATAGAAGAAGCTGCTTATGAAAGCGAGAAAGCAAGCCATTATGATCAGGAGCGGGATTTACAATTAAAGCAACAGGCATTTAACGAACTACAGCAATCCCTCAGAACCAAGGAGAATGAACGCAATCTGGCAGATCAAAAACTGCAGTACCTGAAAGAAAAAGAGCAGGGACTGCGAGATTTTCTGCAACAATCTGAAGGTAAAGTCGTCGCGCTCGAAGAATCTATAGAATTTACAAAAGAGCAGCTGGAAGACACGGAAGCTGCAAGAGCAGATTTACAGGACAAAGTACTGGATGCCAAAGACAGTATTGAAGATAAACGCGTCGTATTCGAAGAAAAGCGCCAAAAGGCGGAGTCACTTAGAACAGGTCACCTGGCGGTACAGCGCAACCAGTTTGATGCAGAGAAAAAAGTGGCAGTGGCCGATACTTCTATACAGAATATGACCCGTTCTCAGGTGCAGATATCTGAAGAGATGTTGCACCGTAAAGAACAAATAGGGGCATTAACCGATCAGTTACAGGCACAGCAAACTACTTTAGCCGAGCAAGCCGCGTTGTTAAAGACCATGCAGGAACAGCATGAAGCAGCCAAGGCGGCGATCTTTTCTACTCAGTCCGAACTGGAAGAAATGCGGGGTGAACTAGCTATCGAAAGCCGGACACTGGATGCCAAACGCAATGAGCATGATCTTTTGAAAAGCCTAATTGATTCGATGGAAGGCTATCCGGAAAGTGTAAAATTTCTGCATAATAACAAAGACTGGAATCATGAGGCGCCTATCCTGTCGGATATCATTTATGTAGAAGAAGACTACCGTGCGGCACTGGAAAATGTACTGGAGCCCTACCTTAATTATTATGTCGTAAAAGATATGGAACAAGGCTTACAGGCGATCCATCTACTGGATGATAATAAAAAAGGTAAAGCTAATTTCTTTTTACTGGACAAAATCGCTGAGTTTGATGAAACCGCCCATCAGGTGCCTAATGCTATACCTGCAATGGACGTCATCGAAGTGGATGCCCCCTACCAAAAGCTGGCGCGTTACCTGTTACAGAATGTCTTTATCGCTCAGGATGAGTCTACTCTTGAAAACGCCGCGATTGCGTCGGTTGTCTTACTGGAAAAAAGTGGAAAATTTGTTAAAGGCAAATTCACTTTATCCGGGGGTAGTATCGGATTGTTCGAAGGCAAAAAGATCGGCCGGGCAAAGAATCTGGAAAAGCTAAGTGATGAGATTGTCTTTCAGGATGCCGTGGTCAATGCATTGAAAATTGAGATTCAGAAAAAGCAGCATGATGTGCTCCGCTTTAACGAACAGCTCAAAGACCAGGAAATTAAAACCACTGAAAAAGAAATCAATGAGATTTCCAATCAGGTTTATGGCTTCAAAAATAAGATTGAGAACCTTCAGGCCTCACAGCAAAGTTCTGCGCAGCGCTTAGAAGAAGTGGAAGCCCGACTGGAAGAAGAAAAAGATGCCATCTCTTCAACGAGAGAAGGGTTGGAGGAGCTCAATGAAAACCTGCGACTGCTATCAGAAGAGATCCAGATCATACAAAAAGACTACTACCAGGCCGAGCAGGAATTTAATTACGCTTCGGCCAGTCATAATGATGTTACTATTCAGTTAACGCGCCAACAAAGTAAAATCGATGCGCTGAAACAGGAGCTGGTTTTTAAAGAAAATCAACGTGTCGAGCTCAAAAATCAGGTAGAAAACAATACGCAACAGCTCCAGTATTCCAGCGTAGAGATTGAAGAGGCGGTACAGCTCTTAGAAGAAGCCAGACAGGGAGTCGCTGATTTGACGGAAAAAAAGCAGCTGGAACAGGAAGCACTCAAAACAGCAGATCAAAATTATTATGGCATTCGGACTGCACTTGCGGAAAAAGAAAATAGTATCCGGCATAAAACGAAACAAAAAGAGCACTTAGATACACTGCTCAATGAACTAAAAGATAAACTCAACGAGCTGAAATTGCAACTGGCAGGGATGAAAGAACGCCTGAATGTAGAATTTAAGGTAGAGTTGGATGTGATACTGGATGAACCCCGTAAAACGCAGACACCGCTGGAGGAATTGCAGGCCAGTACGGAAAGGCTGAAAAAGAGACTGGACAATATGGGCGAAGTGAATCCGACGGCCATTGAAGCTTTTACCGAAATGAAAAAAAGGTATGAATTCATTCTGGAACAGAAAAATGACCTGGTTACCGCCAAAGACAGTCTGATCCAGACCATCCAGGAAGTTGAATCTGCCGCGAATCAGCAATTCCTGACCACTTTTAACCAGGTGCGTGAGAACTTTCAAAAAGTCTTCAAAGCATTATTTACTGAAGAAGATACTGCAGATATGGTACTCATAGATCCAGAGAATCTGGCAGACACGGGGATCGATATTATGGCCAAGCCAAAAGGTAAAAGACCTTCTTCCATTTCTCAGCTCAGTGGAGGTGAGAAAACACTTACAGCAACAGCGCTTTTATTCGCGATTTACCTGATTAAGCCGGCACCGTTCTGTATATTAGATGAAGTGGATGCGCCCCTTGATGATGCTAATGTGGGCAAATTTACACAGATGATCCAGAAGTTCTCTGAAAATTCTCAGTTCATTATCGTAACGCATAATAAACAGACCATGAGTGCTGTGGATGTTATTTACGGTGTGACCATGCAGGAACCAGGTGTAAGCAAGCTGGTACCGGTTGATTTCAGGAACCTTAATTAATATTTTAATCTTTTTATAAAAGGAAAGCATTATGAAAAATATATTTTTACTGGCTGTCGTAGTTGTCCTATTATTTTCAGCCTGTGGTACCACAAAAAATATCGCGAGCGAAAAGCAAGCACTGCAACACACTTGGGTGCTGACCAAGGGTGGCCGGGATCAAATGGGCTGTAATGTTCAAAAACCGCTGAGTCTTACTTTTACAGATAAGGGTGTAAATGGCTACTCAGGCTGCAATAACTATTTTGGTCCATTTAAACTCAGCAAGAATCATCATCTGAAACTGGGTCCACTGGCATCTACCATGATGGCTTGTGTGGGCGAGGATTGTGGTAAAGTGGAAGTCGGCTTTATCCGGAGTCTTGACCAGGTGGATAAATATAAGATAAGTGGCAATACCCTTTTACTTTATCTGGATAATCAATTATTACTGACGCTTAGAAAAGCAGATTAAGTTTTTTGGGCAGGTATTAAAAATGGCCGCAGTTAACTGCGGCCATTTTTAATACCTGCCTAATTCTTGAAACTTATTTATTGCTATATACCGGCTTAAAAGACTTTGCACCCCTTTGCATGACAATTGGGTAAAAATTGAAAGGAAAATTATAGACCTTGCCTTTTATTCGGAGAGCCAAATGAATGGTAAATAAATCCTGGCCAATAAGCCGCATGATCCAGTCATTTTTAACCGATAAACTATCATCCTTTTCCGGGTAGATATCACTGATGGTTTGATGGCCATCTACCGTCTGGATCAGTTCAAGGGGTAAAATGAAATCTTTTAGGGTTTGATGTGAAGCAACTATTGTCGGAGCAGTTGCAGACCTGCTACTGCTCAGTGCCACTCCGCCATGGATGACCTGTGAGGAATCCGCTGCCACCACTAATGAGGTCTGATCCCAAAGTATTTCTATAGGATCCGCGCCTGTGTTAGTCAGGTCAAAATTAACGCGGTTGTATGCCGGATCAAAATGAAGCATAAAATTATTATGCTCAAATTGCGTCGTTTTTTTATGGGTAGTGGCTTCTCTGACGGCAAAAGTGTATTTATAATAATGCCCGTTGATATTATCCATCATCCGTTGAGAGGTGATACAACTCTGTACCGTAAAAACCAGTACCAAAATCAGCGCTAGCCTGAATCCACAAAACAAACTACTTTTTAGGAAACACTGACTATCTCGCCCAATCGCCGAGCTCTCCTTTTTACTTAGAATTTTTCCGAACATTAACAGGTTTTAAATTATTTATAGATAAACGATCTGCGATGTATATCCAGATCTGGTTTCAATCCTTTATTTTTTGCGAAGCAGTATCCATGCATTGGCGACCTTTCTCTGCACTTTACCGGACGGTTGATTACGCACTTCAAGACGCTTCGTTACGGGATCCAGTACGACCAGTGTGGTAGAACCACCACCATCCAGGTTGACGGCGTCCCGGGCGCCGAGCCAATCCATCAGTGTTGCCAGATCCTTGAGTGAAATACCATTGCTGATGGCAGGTTGACGGCCATCTACAGTTACAAATAATACTGTCCGGCTATTTTTCAGTCCCAGTGCGGATCGTGGATGATGTATCTTACTCAGGCTGCCGGTATCCTGATGGATAATTTTTCCATCCTCGATCAACCTGGGTCTGGCGCCCAATGCTTCTGTCAACCGGGAATGCTGTTTTTTGAATAACAGAGAATCGCCCATAATGATCCGGCCATTTTTTAATACACCTACAAAACAATTGGTCCGTGTAAAATGCCCTTTTAGTACCCGGCTTTCTTTTACAACAACGCCGAGTGGTGTTCCGTTTTTCATATTGAAAAAATCTGCGTTAATCCCCGCTACCGGCTGGTGGCCAGGTTTGCTTTCCCACTTCATTTCTTCTACTAGCGTCTGCCTGCCAAAAATATCTTGATTTGAAGGGGTGGCTGCTTCCATGACTAGCCGGCGCCGGTTTAATTTGGCCTCAATGATTTTTACAGAAACTTTTTTCCCGCCCCGGTCTAAATATAATAGATCCCGCTCTTGAACGCCTGGTGATAAGGTATAATTGGTATCTAACAGCACTTGCTTTGCCAGAACCTGCGTAAGCTGCCTTTGGCCATTAACTTGCCCCAGCATGATTGTCAGTACAAAAATGAGTATCCATGATTTCATAACCAACTTTTAGCTAATCAATAAAAATAAGCACAAATTCAAAGCCAGGCAATTAATATTTTGTTACTTGACCTGATTTGGCGTTACCAAATCACCCATAATGAATACAGCGAATGTTGCTTTTTATGCGAAAAAGGTGCCGAACATATACTGAACAGTGATACAAATACGCAAAAGATTGAGACGGATTATGATAGGAAGGGCTTTTTAATAGTAGAAATTTGTAACTGAATCAAATTTCCCAAATGCTTATATAAGTTGAAAAGTAGGTTTCCAGACAGATCTCTAGATTCGTTTGAGAATAAACAAAGTTTATGTTCGTTTGGATAAAGGGGAATTCTGATGAGGCCCTGCGTTGCCCCGTGTTAAACAGGACAGTTATTTGGTTAGCATTCACTTTAAAAAAGCGGAAGATGTACTCGCTGAGGTAAAAACCTGGTAGCAGTTGGAAGCCTTTCATTCAAGCGCCTCCAGCTAATAGAAAAAATTGTAGCATACTGGACTAACGAAAAAATTAATTGAAAATAAATGAGCTCAACACCAGCAAAACATTTTTTAAAAACTGCTCTTTTAAAGGGAGCAATGGCAAGTATATGTTTATTAAGTGGAAGTGTTCTAATGGCCCAGTCTCCACCAACACAGAAGGCACCGAGCTATCCGTTAATAACGCATACGCCTTATTTTAGCATCTGGAGTCCATTAGATGAACTGAATTCTGCTTCAACCGTTCATTGGACCGGTAAAGAACAGGCCCTAATTGGGATTCTGCAGGTGGATAACAACTATTACCGCTTTTTAGGGAATGAAAAAAAACAGTATGAAACGGTTTTGCCCACAGGTGTAGATCAGAAGGTCAAAGTCAGTTATACAGAAGTGCAACCGCCGGCAGGGTGGGAGAGGCTGGCATTCGACAGCAAGCATTGGGATTCAGGTTTATTGCCTATTGCTGATGAGGATAAGGCAGTTCAGACAAAATGGAACTCAGATGACATCTGGATCCGCCGAGAATTCAATTATAACCGGGCAGATAAGGAGAACCTTATACTAAAATTGCGCCATGATGATAATATTGTTGCCTACCTGAATGGTAAAGAAATCTACCGAAAGATAGGCTGGGTAGAGCAGTATACCTACCTCGATTTACAAAAGGTTTTGAAGACGTATTTGGTGCAAGGCAAAAATGTCCTGGCTTTTCATGTGCGCAACACCGCTGGGGGACGGTATTTTGACGTAGGCATTGCAAAAGAGATTATAAGAAAAACAGATAAAGTAATTAAAAAGGCGAAGCAGACAGATGTCCGTATCGAGCCCATGCGTACCATATATGCGTTTGACCTTGGAAATGTTGCGCTTGAAGTGACCTTTACTTCCCCCTTGTTGCTTAAGAAAATTGATATTCTATCACGCCCCATCTCATATATTAGCTATAAAGTCAATGCAAAAGATGGCCGCAGTCACAAAACGAAGGTTTTTTTAAGTGCATCATCGGCTATTGCTGTTAATCAACCAAGTCAGGAAGTTGTCGCAGAAGCGAAAAACAGCGCCTCACTTTCAATGCTGAAAGTAGGTACTATCCAACAACCCGTTTTACAGAAGAAAGGAGATGATATCCGAATCGACTGGGGGTATTTTTATGTTGGGGCGGATAAATCGAGGTCGGTTCAAAGTCTTTCTCCTGACTGCGAAACAGCCATTACCAGCTTTCTATCAGGAAATAAAAAAGGGCAATCAAAACAACCTCAATTAAAGGGTAGGCAGTTAAGTCTGAATACGGTGCTTGATTTAGGAACTGCCTCATCAAACCGTAACGCAATAGGGCATATGTTACTGGGTTATGATGAAAATTTTTCGGTACAATATTTCAAAACCAATCTTCGTCCTTGGTGGAACAGGGATGGTAAAAATACATTTACGAATTTAATGCAGACTGCTGAAACTGAATATTCCAGTGTTATGAAGCAGGTCGCCATAGCAGATAAGCAGATTCAGGGTGACCTGTTTAAGGCTGGTGGCGCTGATTATGCAAGGTTAGGCACCCTAGCTTATCGCCAAAGTATCGCAGCGCATAACATTGTGCTAAGCCCCCAACATGAGCTGCTGTTTCTTTCAAAAGAAAATTTTTCAAATGGTTCTATCAATACAGTAGACCTGACTTACCCCTCCTCTCCACTTTTCTTATTATATAATACAGAATTACTCAAAGGGATGATGCGGGGTATTTTTTATTACAGTGAAAGCGGCCGCTGGAAAAAACCCTATGCAGCCCATGATCTGGGCACTTACCCAATAGCCAATGGGCAGACCTATGGTGAGGATATGCCGATAGAGGAAGCAGGTAATATGGTGATTCTGGCGGCCGCTATAACCAAAGTAGATGGTAATGCGCTGTTCGCAAAACAGCACTGGAAAACACTGTCTATTTGGGCGGAATATCTGGCAAAGGAAGGGTTTGATCCGGCTAATCAACTGTGTACGGACGATTTTGCGGGCCATCTTGCACGAAATGTCAATCTATCCGCAAAAGCCATTATGGCCCTACGCAGTTATAGTTATATGGCGCAGGTCGCGGGCGAAAAGCTGACTGCGGGTAAATTCCTGGTATTGGCAAAACAAATGGCACTTAAATGGATGGCACTGGCAGATGATGGCGACCATTATAGCTTAAGCTTTGAAAATAAGGGGACCTGGAGTCAGAAATATAACCTTGTCTGGGACAAAGTACTCGGGTTTAATCTGTTCCCCGCAGATGTATATCAAAAGGAAATAGCTTATTATCTTAAGAGGCAACACAGATATGGATTACCACTGGATAGCCGCAAAACTTATACAAAATCTGACTGGATTATGTGGTCGGCGACTATGGCTTCCGATAGAACAAGTTTCGAGGCTTTCATGGCCCCTTTATGCAAATATATTTCCGAAACACCAAGCAGGGTGCCCATCAGTGACTGGCACGATACAAATGACGGCCGCCAGCAGAATTTCCAAGCGCGTAGTGTGGTGGGTGGTTATTTCATGCAGGCATTTAATTACTGGCTGCATCACCGGGATAGGCAGTAATAGGCTAATCATTATGGGATGTACAGATGCCGGAAAGAATGCACCTTTTTGATTTTGAGACGGTGGCGTTTTTCCGGCTTTTTGTAGTTGTTGGTATTTTGTTTATTTTTGAATTAGTGCCAAAATTGGCATTTAGGAGTGAATCAGAACTTATGTAATGACTATTGATGGGCTAATCTGGAAAACATAACAACTGTATAGCGTATTTTTTGGTATTATCTTCAAATGCATAAGTAGCAGACATTTCAATTCATATTCGTTTAATGAGTCAATCACAGATTAAATTCACAATAGTTACGTATTAGGTTTATTTTGTGTAGCAGTTTTACCTTCGTTATTTATTAAAACAGTGATATAGGATGCAACAGACTTTACAATTATCGTTAAGGACCCGAACAATTAAAGCAACTTATAAATGCGGGCTACTTTTACTACTTGGCTCCCAGTTCTTTATGCCCTGGATGGGTGCCAAGGTTGTGGGGCAATCCAAGGATCTGGTACAATATGTCAATACGCTGCAAGGCACTAATTCCTCTTTTGAATTAACCCGCGGCAATACTTATCCTACCACTGCATTGCCGTTTGGTATGCATACCTGGACACCACAAACCGGCAGGAATGGGGACGGTTGGAAGTACCAATACAGCAAGAACACCATCCGCGGGTTCCAGCAGGCACATCAGTGCAGCTCCTGGACAAATGACTATGCGGTGTTTTCCTTTATGCCTGTAATGGATTCATTAGTAGTAAATGAAGACCGGCGTGCGTGTACTTTTAAACATGAAAATGAGGTGGCCAAACCTAATTATTATAAAGTATTGTTTGATAATGGCATTAAAACGGAGATGGCACCAACAACCAGGGGGGCGCATCTGCGTTTTAGTTTTCCAAAAGGCCATGAAGCATTTTTGGTACTGGATGGATATACCAAATTGAGTGGTGTTGAAATAGATCCTTCTGGAAAAAAAATTACCGGCTTTGTCAATAACGGCCACGGATTCCAGAAGGGCTGGAAAAGTTATTTTATAGCCGAGTTCGATCAGCCTATTGTTAATTTCGGTACTTGGGAAAATAAAGAGGGGAAAATTCGCCCTGGCGAACATGCAGATGAAGGTGAAGGTGTGGGTGCTTATCTGCAATTTGCACCGGGCGCATCTGTGCAGGTAAAAGTAGCTTCTTCCTATATCAGTGCGGCGCAGGCTGCACTTAATTTGAAAAGAGAATTGGGTGCAGATAAGAGCCTGGAAGTGACCAAAGCACATGCTGCCAAAGTATGGAATAAGCATCTCGCTACTGTTTTAGTGGAAGGTGGCACGCCGGAAGATCTGGCAACCTTCTATTCCTGCTATTTCAGAGCAAGTCTTTTTTCAAGAAAATTTTATGAAATTGATGCAAAAGGAAGACCTTATTATTTTAGCCCTTATGATGGTAAGATTCATTATGGTTATATTTATACCGATACTGGCTTCTGGGATACCTTCAGAGCTCAATTTCCATTAAACGCTTTACTGTACCCAACCATGCAGGGTCGTTATACGGCCGAACTACTGGAAGCGCAAAAGCAGTGTGGATGGTTACCTTCCTGGTCTTTTCCTAATGAACAGGGCAGTATGATCGGCAACCACGCGATCTCCTTATTGGCGGATGCCTGGATGAAAGGCATACATAGCTTTGATCCCAAACAGGCTTTGGACGCCTATTTCCATGAAGTCAACAATAAAGGTCCCTGGGGGCCTGCCAATGGCCGCGATGGCTTTAAGTTTTACAACACGCTAGGTTATGTGCCGTATCCTGAAGTTCGTGAAGCAACAGCCAAAACCTTGGAATATGCTTATGATGACTTTTGCGCCTATACGCTGGCCAAGGCGACCGGACAAACTGAGTATGCGAGACTCTTTGCCAGTCGTATGTATAATTATAAAAATGTCTTTAATCCATCGACGGACTTTATGCAGGGACGCAATGCTGCGGGGGCCTGGAGTGAGAACTTTGATCCTGTGGAATGGGGTGGGCCTTTTACGGAAGGCAACGCCTGGCATTGGGTCTGGTCTGTTTTTCATGATATCCATGGTCTGATCAGGCTCCTGGGGGGGGATCGGGCTTTTACTGCAAAATTAGATTCAGTATTTACGGTAAAAAATGATGTCAAAGTTGGGACTTATGGCGGAATGATTCATGAAATGAAGGAAATGGTTGTCGCTAATATGGGCCAGTATGCTCACGGTAACCAACCCATTCAGCATATGGCCTATTTATACACCTATGCAGGCCAACCCTGGAAAACGCAGTTTCATGTCAGGGAGATTATGCAGCGGTTGTACAACGGAACAGAGAATGGTTATCCGGGTGATGAGGACCAGGGCCAGACCTCGTCCTGGTATGTGCTAAGTGCTATGGGGCTGTATAGTGTTTGCCCAGGCACGAATCAATACGTCATTGGAAGCCCCTTATTCAGGAAAACAACTTTAAAACTTGAAAATGGCAAGAAGTTTATCGTAACGGCCAAAAATAACGATAAGACCCATGTATATATTCAGTCGGCTACTTTGAATGGCAGGCCCTTCACGAAAAATTACCTTACTTATCAGCAAATCCATCAGGGTGGTCAGTTGGTCCTGAATATGAGTGACCAACCGAATCTGGCGCGAGGTGTGAGCGAAAAGGACAGGCCATATTCGGTTTCTATAGATCGTTCAGAATAGCCAGTCAGAAATTAGAGATTGAACAGAGATGGTTTGGGAATGTCCAACAATAATCTTGTTATTTTGTTTAGAATTTGATACTTATGCATGCAATCAATTAACCGAAAGATAAAGTTTAAATCGGGCAAACTATGGTTCCTCATGGGGCTTTTTTGCATGCTCTTTGTCTGCGCAGCAAGATGCTTGGGTCAGCCCTTGGATTTTCGGCATTATGAAGTAGAGGACGGTCTCTCCAACAATATAGTGATCTGCTCCCTGCAGGACCAGCAGGGTTTTATGTGGTTCGGAACAGCTGATGGATTAAATCGGTTCGATGGTAATAATTTCAAAGTATTTCGCCATGATCCAGGTAACCCGAATTCTATTGGCAGTAATGCGATTTCCTATTTATTTGAGGATCGGAGTAACAGACTATGGATAGGCACAAGTAAAGGGTTATATTATTACGATGGCGTCCTGGGGAAATTTACCTGTCTGACGCCCTTTGCGAATAAATATATCCGGGCTATCCAGGATGATGCGCACGGAAGACTGTGGTTTGTTGCGGAAGGAGAACTTTACCGGTTCCCCTTAAAAATAATAGACTCCTTAGAATCGGTGCAGAAAGCTGAGCTTGCTGTCAGGAAGGGCGACCCATCAGGATTAAACCCCTTGATGTATCCAGCTGATCTGTTTCAAAAGATTAAAATAGAAGACCAAAGCCCGACTGCGATGACAACTGATGAACATGATGGTATATGGCTGGGAACTACTAAAGGGAAATTAATACAGTTTACAAATGGCACAGATCGTGCAGTTTATTGGGAGTCGCCTTTACTAACAGGCAATTCTATTGAGAATATTTCAACGGCAGGAGCGGGTAAATTATTAATTGGCACCTCTGGCAATGGGCTATTGCAGCTTGATAGTCATACAGGGCAATTCACCGGACCCTTACTTAAAAATGAACAGGGCAGTTCTGAGATTTTTGTGCGGGATATTATTCGCTATAAAGAGAATGAATTCTGGGTTGCTACGGAAGGCGGATTATACCGGTACCGTACCTCCGCTGCGCCAGGAAAGTCATCTAAATTTGAGAGTCATATTAAAAAGGTATATGGAGATCCTTTCTCCTTGTCTGATAATGCCCTGTACACTCTTTGCAAGGATAGGGAAGGGGGTATTTGGATCGGCAGTTATTTTGGGGGGATTAATTATCTAGCCAACCGACCCATAACTTTTGAAAAATATTTTCCGGGTATGAACCATCCTTCATTTGTTGGCAATGCAATTCGTGAGATTACTGAGGATCAATATGGTAATTTCTGGATTGGCACAGAAGATGCCGGACTCAATAAAGCAGATTTCAAAACTGGAAAATTTAAACATATTTTGCCTGGTCCTGCTGGGCAAGCAGCGCACACCAATATCCATGGAATGCTCGCTGATGGTAGCCGCCTTTATGTAGGTACTTTTGAACACGGAATGGACGTTATGGATATTCCTTCTGGCAAATTTATCAGGCATTACAAGGCAGGTGGAGATAACGGACTGCAAAGTAATTTTATTAATGCAATACTTAAAACCCAGGAAGATAAATATTTGGTTTGTACGGCCAGGGGACTATATTACTTTAATCCGGGGAAAGGCAAATTCTCGCTAGTTCCCGGACTGCCCGTGGATGAGTTTTATTCAGCAATTGCCGAGGACCATACCGGCAGAATATGGATTGGGACGCACACGCTTGGTGTCCTTTATTTGGATAACGGCCGGTGGCGGCGACTGAAGATAATGAGCAATGGTGAGGATCGTCTGCAAAATACCCGTATTCTCTATATTAAGGAGGACATGTGGGCGCGTCTTTGGATAGCAACCGAAGATGGACTAATGCGGGTCACTGGTCAAAACAAAGTAAAAATATTTGATAGCCATAACGGACTCCCAAGTAATATAGTGTATGCGTTGGTGCCTGATAGTCTTAATAATATGTGGCTGACTACTTCCAAGGGCATGGTTAAGATTAATGGACAGGATGATAAAGTAATTGTTTACAATACAGCAGATGGACTTTTGAACAACCAGTTCAACTATCAATCCGGCTTCCAGGACAAGGTAGGGTATATTTATTTTGGCAGTGTTAAAGGGCTTGTCCGGTTTAATCCATATACTTACGCAGAAAGCAATTATAAGCCGCCTTTGTTTTTTACAGATTTTCATATTTTTAATCAGGAGATTGAGGTGGATTCCATGCATTCCCCGCTTAAAACCTCCATTTTGCGAACCCACTTCGTTGAATTAACGCATAAGCAATCCACCTTTAGTTTTGATTTTGCCGCACTCAGCTACAGTTCTCCAGCTAATCTTGAGTTTGCCTATAAAATGGATGGACTAGACCAGAACTGG
>DATJDF010000214.1:0-9575 GCA_035497555.1 Arachidicoccus sp.
GACAAAACACCTTGTGGAGTCATTTGAAGAAAAAAAAATCTTGTCGGCCACTAGTGCTGCTGACACTGATGCTGCTTGCTGTTACAATATCTTATGGACAGCTTAAAATGGTCCATGGGACTGTAGAGGATGAAACCGGTAAAGCGATTCCAAGTGCGTCGGTCATTCTGACGGGGACGGAAGGCAAAACAGGGACTGTTACGGATACGACAGGCGCATTTTCCTTACAGATGCCGGAAAAAGGAGGCAGCGTGGAGGTTTCTGCAGTTGGTTATGAAAAGGTTATCATAAACACCTCCGGTAAAGAATCCTTAGCCGTCGTTTTAAAGGCGGCAGACGGCAGTCTGGATGAAATTGTGGTGATCGGGTACAGCACGCAAAAAAAGCGGGACGTAACGGGGGCCATTACATCAGTTACTGCAAAACAGATTGAGGAAAGGCAGGCCGTGACACTGGAAGATGCCCTGCAGGGCCAGGCGGCTGGTCTGATGGTTATCAATAATGCCGGTGAACCTGGAGAATCGGGCAGTATCCAGATCCGGGGCGGATCCACTTTCTCTAGCGCGGGTAATGCACCGCTTTATGTAATAGATGGCGTCGTTGGTGCTTCACCCGATAATATTAACCCAAGTGATATCCAGTCTGTTGATGTACTCAAAGATGCTGCATCGGGTGCCATTTACGGATCGCGTGCAGCCAATGGTGTCATTATTATCACGACCAAACTGGGCATGCTGAATAAGCCACAGGTCAATGTAAACTATCTGCATAATTTTGGGTACTTAGCCCATAAATTACGTCAGGCCAATGCCACAGAAGTCCGCTTATACAGGAACGAACAGAAATCAAATCTGGACGGAACTTCCGGTGGCAGTACCGACTCCCTGAACCCGGGTTTTAATGCGGACAATGATTACCAGGATGCCTTGACCCGGCTTGCCAATAAGGACCAGTACGATATCAGCCTAAGCGGTGGTTCAAAAAATATCAAATATTATAATAGTGTCCGCTATGTGGATGATAAAGGTTTGATTCTCAATAGCTGGGCCAAACTTTTACAGATAAGAACCAATATTGATTTCCAGGCCTCTCAGAAGGTTAAATTCAGTACGAGGTTTTCTTTTGGCTATCGTGACCGCAATAATATCAATGAAGGCAATACGATTAACCAGACTTTTCAGCGGCCCACAAACTTCGCCCTGTATCTCCCCGATGGGAGTCTGACAGGTTATGTCAGTGGGAGGCGCAACCCATTATCCGTTGCCCTATATGAAGTCAACCTGGACGATCAATATTCTGCCACTTTATTCCAGCAGATGGAATATGATATTGCCCGTGGCCTGAAATTCACGACCAATATTACTGCTGATTACGAGGAAGCCAGGGAAGTAAATTTCAGTCCCAAAATCCTGAGCTCGAATAATCCATTGAAAAACAGTGGGAGTGAAGGCTGGGACAGAAGTATTGGCTGGCAGTACCAGGCCTACCTGAATTACAATAAAACGGTTGCAAAGGATCATAGTTTTACCGGGTTATTAGGATTCAGTGCGGAGAAAACACAACGCAATAATTCTATTATCTCCGGTACTGATTATGTCAATGAACATATCCTGACACTAAATTCTGCCGGTACGATTGTTCCGGCCAAAACCAATACAGGCGCGAGTGGCAATTCACTTGCATCTATATTTGGCCGTATCGGTTACAGTTATTTAGGCAAATATAATTTTAACGGTACGGTTCGCCGTGACGGTTCCTCCAGATTTGGGAAAGAGAATATTTGGGGTAATTTCTATTCCGGTGCAGTTGCCTGGCGCTTTTCTGCTGAGCCGTTTATGGCCTGGGCAAAAGGTGCACTTACGGATGGCAAACTTCGCTTAAGCTATGGTCAGACAGGTAATGAAAGTATTGGAGATTATGATGCGATACAGCGTTATGGATTTGGCAACTATTTCTATAACGGTGTTTCGGGTATTGCCACTGGTTCTTCTTTTGGGAACCCGACACTATCCTGGGAAAATAATACCCAGAAAAATATCGGTATTGACCTGACCTTTCTGGACGGCAGACTGGGCATTACCAGTGATTACTATATAAAGACGACAACAGATCTATTGTACAATCAGCCCTTGCCGGTTGAAACCGGCTTCAGTTCTGTCCGGGTGAATCTCGGTAGCTTTGAAACCAAAGGTTTTGAATTTTCCTTGAATGCTTCACCTATTCAAACGAAAGATTTTCGGTGGGATCTGATCGCTAATATCTCCGTAGAACGTGGGCGCGTACGCCAGCTACCCGGCGGAACCTTTATTTCCGGTAACAGCGGCAGTGGCGGCGGCGCTGGCTGGCTGATACAGCAGGGCGGTCGTCTGGGAGACTTCTACGGCTGGAAAGCACTGGGTGTATATGCGTATGATGAGTCCAATGCGTATGATGACAACTGGAACCGGCTCGATCCCGTATTCGGGGCAGACGGGGCTTTCCAGGGATATACCCAAAACGGGAAGACTTACAACGGTAATGTGCACAGTCTTTATAATACCGGCGTAAAACTCAGGGGCGGGGATATTATCTTTGATAACGTTGCTAAGGACAGTGTCATTGATGACAATGACCGTCAGATCCTGGGTAACGCACAGCCAAGTTTTTATGGTGCGATTATCAATACATTTAGCTACAAAGGATTTTCGCTGTCTTTCACATTCAATACAACCTGGGGTAATGATCTGTATAATAATGCAGCTCAGGCCCTCAACAATTACGGGACAACTCATATTATCCCACAACCCTATGTAATTTATAATGCATGGCGGCGCCCTGGCGACATCACGGACGTGCCGGAAGTTTCCAGGAAAAATACATCCGGTAATATGCGTATGAACAGTCGATATATCGAAGACGGTTCTTTTATCCGTCTGAGTTATGTCAGATTAACCTACAAACTACCGTCCAGTATTGCCCGTACCATCTTCACCAAGGATCTGAGTGTATATGCTTATGGCAGTAACCTGGTCACATGGACAAATTACAGTTGGTTTGATCCGGAATTTACCTCCAAAGACCCACTTCAACTCGGTCAGGATGGCGGTCGGTATCCGCGCAGACGGGAAATCGGACTCGGATTAAACATTCACTTTTAATTAATTGACGTATGAAAAAGCTATTTTTTGCCGGTATGGCGATAATTTTGATGGGTGTAATGGGATGTAATAAATTCCTGAATGAACAGCCACAGACGGAAATTGGAGAAACAGAATTCTGGCGATCCGAAGCGGATATACAGTCAGGAATGGCCGCGATCTATGACGGATTTCAGGATTGCTTTGGCAATGACTATGTCCTCTGGGGTGACGCCCGCACTGACGAAGTCTGGCGCAACCAGTACGGGGTAGATGACCATGTGCTCAATGCACTGAGTGCGACTTCATCGGGTACCAGTTGGGAAAATTTTTATAAAGTGATTAACCGGGCTAATGTAGCCATCAAGAATATCCCGCTGGTTAAGTCTAAATTTGTACCCGGGATGGATCAGGCGGTCATTGACCACTACCTTGCGCAGGCCTATGGGGCCAGAGCATTTGCTTATTACTGGATTGTCCGTTTATGGGGCGCGGCCCCTTTATGGACAACACCTTACGAAAATATCAGCGAGGATCCTAACCGGCCAAGAGCTGCTGCTACTGTCGTTCTGGATACCGTATACGCAGACTTACAAAAAGCGGTGGCATTATCTGATCCCAAATCCGGGAATGTCTTTGAAATCACGACTGGCGCACTTTATGCCATGCTGATGGATGTTTCTATGTGGAAAAAGGATTATGGTTCGGCACTGCAATATTTTGATAAATTAATGGCACTGAATAAATATTCCATTGAACCGACTGCCACCTGGAAAAACCTCTTTATAGATCCAAGATCCACGAAGGAAGCCATTTGGAGCCTGAACTGGGATTGGACAGTGGATGGGGGAGCCAGTATATCAGCACTGATCGGCGCCGGGGATACAAATAGTGATTTTGCCGTGGAAGACTCTGTCTGGAATTACTTTACGCTGACGCCTATGGATATCAGAGGACCGCAGACCATTGATTTTGCGGTGAATAATCATGATAAATTCAACAAATTCTATCCTAAATCAGTCGGCAATCAGGTTTATCCCAATCACAACGAGGCCAATGTGCTATTTCCTCTATACCGCCTGGCTGATATGTTCCTGCTACGGGCAGAAATCGCCAACCAACAAAATGATCCTGCCACTGCCTTGAAGTACCTGAATATCATTCATGAGCGTGCAGGACTTACAGCTTATACAGGGACAGATTTTCCAACAAAAGCTACGATGGAGAACGCGATTCTGGAGGAAAGGAAATTAGAGCTTTATATGGAAGCAAAACGTTGGTTTGATCTGGTCAGAACCGGTAAGGTCGTTGAAGTGATGGACCCTATTCTAAAGGCCCGCCAGGCACTTCGGATGAGCCCCGAAATTGGATTTGGCGATACAAGAAAAATTCTATGGCCAATCAACAGAAATGTGTTGAATGCAAATGACAAGTTAGAACAGAATCCACCTTATTAATCATTTGAAAAACGTATTTAGCGAAGCGGGAATTTCTATTGATTTTAAGTATAAAATAATATTACATGAAAAAGTTAACCACTTTATTTACCATACTTTTTTTAGCCGCAATGATTACCTCCATGGGTTCAGGCTGTAAAAAACTCTTTGGATTAGAGAAGCAAAAAGATTGGGATTTTAAACCCGTCACATTGGACCCACATGTGCATATGGACGCCTGGTCTTATCTGAAATTGAGATCACAGGGACCCGACAGAAACGATTCAATATTAAACCTGTTTTATCAAGGCATCCGTTATGCTGGCATTGACAGTGCGCTTTATAAAGCACAGAACCGGACTTTTGTCTTTTTACATAATGATGCCATCCTGCGGATCAGCAGTAAAAAAATTACCACTGACTGTTATTTTGGGATGCACCTGACCGCTGCCGGCGTCCCTGGCCAGGCATGGACGGATTACCCTAAAGATTCTGTCCGTAACTGGCTCTTGTATCTTATAGCTGAAGGGCAACACACTTTTGAAACACTAAAGCCCAGCAATACAGAGGCTAAAACCCAGCTTCCTAAAAATGTGGCTCATAACAACCCGGATGGTTTATTGGATTTCAGGATTGACAATACTGCGAATTATAAATTGATGATCAATGATTTCACGGGTTCATTTCATGTGGTCACAGCCAGAACAGCTGGTATACTGGCCGATAATGGCCCGATACATGTTGTGGACAGGGTAGTAGATTATAACCGGTAGCGCTAAACAATCTTGGACCGGTGAATTATACCTTATTTGTTTTAAATTGCAATTAGGACAATGGTAAAGTAAAATTCCTTACCATTGTCCTAATTGCATTCAGTTTGCGACGAGCTGTAAGAAAGCCGTTCGGGTGTCCGGCTATTTAAAGATGCAGCTTTCCGGTTCAAACACAAATTAATCGCAAACCCGCACCGATTCGTATCGGGGTTACAAAATTAATAATCTAAAACAGAAGCAAGTTGTTATGGTGATCAATCCTTATAAAATGACATTGTTAAAAGCGTTTAAATCTGGGCAAACCGGTATTGCATCTGACAGAAGTCTGCTACCCTCTCACGAGGATACCGTCTCTGTGCATTTGGCCGGCGCTAATACGATTGGTTTCTTGCCTTTACTTTCACTGCTACTCCTTTTGCCGCTGCTATTCACGGTTCCCATTACGGCTTCTGCACAAAGTTCACCGGATAAAAATGCATCCGGCTCACAACCGCTGCAATTATGGTATAACCGTCCTGCGCAATACTGGCAGGAAGCGCTCCCACTCGGCAATGCGACTACGGGTGCAATGGTTTTTGGCGGTGTGCAAAAAGCCCGCTATCAGCTAAATGACCATAATCTCTGGTCCGGAGAGCCGGTGGACGGCAATAACCCGAATGGCCCAAAATTACTACCCATAATAAGAAAACTGATCTTTGCTGGTAATTACGATAGTGCGGCGACCTTATATAGGAAAATGCAAGGTCCATACTCAGCCAGATATCTGCCGCTTGCAGACCTGTGGCTCTATAATGGAAATGGCCAGCATCAGAAAACAACCAAAAATTATCTTCGTTCCCTGGATTTAACGAGCGCCATCAGCCATGTTCAGTATGAAGAAAACGGTATTCATTTTAAAAGAGAAAGCTTTATCAGTTATCCGGATCAGGTAATGGTCATCCGAATTACCGCGGATAAGCCTCGCGCCATAAGTTTAAAAATCGGGCTCACCAGTCTACTACGTAACAAACTGCAGGTCCGGTCTTCAAAAGCAGGCGAAGAGATGCTGTTACTAAAAGGAAAAGCACCTTCCTATGTGGCCAACCGGGCTTATGAAAAGCATCAGGTGGTGTATGATCATCCTGCAGATGGCCCGGATCCATTTGGCGGTAAAGGAATGACCTTTTCTGTAATGACCCGTTTATCTGCGTCTGGCGGCCAGCTGAGCAGTACAGATAGTCTACTTGAAATCAGTGGGGCAGATACCCTAACCATTTATCTTACGGAAGCGACAAGTTATAGCGGTTTTGACAAATCACCCAGCGAAGCAGGGCTGGACGACGAAAAAATAGCCCGTACGCGTATGGCATCAGCTATAGCAAAAAGTTATGCAACACTCAAAGCCAATCATCTAAAAGACTACCAGCATTTATTTGGACGGGTAAAATTCTGGATTGACAACGCAGCTGGAACAAGTCTCCGACAAGACAGTGCAGCTATACAACTTGCGAAAGCGACCGGCGAGAACACTGCTGATATTTGGCCAAAAGGTCTGCCAACGGATCTGCGGCTGAAAAATTTTGCCCATGACGGGGGAGATCATATGTTACAGGTACTTTATTATCAATACGGCCGCTACCTGTTGATCTCCAGTTCCAGACCCGGCTCTTTACCCGCCAATTTGCAGGGCATATGGAATGATATGGTACAGCCACCCTGGGGCAGTAACTATACGACCAACATCAATACAGAAATGAATTACTGGCCGGCGGAGAATACAAACCTCTCCGAATGCGCTACACCCTTGTTTGATTTTACACGGGCGATGGCAGTTAATGGCGCTAAAACAGCGAAAGTTAATTATGGTATAGAAACAGGCTGGCTGGCCCATCACAACTCCGACGCCTGGGCAAAAACTTCGCCCACGGGAGGTTTTGACAAAGATCCAAAGGGAACACCCAGATGGTCCGCCTGGGTCATGGCCGGTGCCTGGATGAGTACACATCTCTGGGAACACTATCTGTATACCGGGGATCGGAACTTTCTGAAAAAAGATGCCTATCCGACGATGAAAGGTGCCGCTGCGTTTTTGTTACAATGGCTGGTTACAGATCCAAAGACCGGATATTTAGTAACTAACCCAAGTACTTCGCCGGAAAACACGGTAAAAATAGATGGGAAGGAATATGAACTGACGCTGGGCTCGACGATGGATATGTCTATCATCCGGGCTATATTTACCGATGTGATCAAAGCAGCGGATTTACTGGACATTGATCAGTCGTTCAGCAACCGCCTGAAAAAGGCGAAGGATAAACTCTATCCTTTCCATATTGGTCGCAACGGCCAGTTGCAGGAATGGTATGGTGACTGGGATGATCCTAAAGACAAGCATCGGCATATTTCACATTTATTCGGACTATACCCCGGAGCACAGATTACTCCAGCGGCTACACCTTTACTTGCTAAAGCTGCCAGGGAGACACTCAGGGAACGTGGAGACCTTAGTACAGGTTGGTCAATGGCTTGGAAAGTGAACTGGTGGGCACGCTTAAATGATGGAGAACATGCCTATAAGATACTTCAAGATGCATTTCGGTTTATCGATCCGGCTTCAAGCAAAGCAGAAATGAGTGGCGGCGGCACGTACCCGAATTTATTGGATGCACATCCTCCATTTCAGATTGATGGTAATTTTGGGGCAACAGCCGGTATGACAGAGATGTTATTACAGAGTCATGACGGTGTTATTACTTTTCTTCCTGCCCTGCCAAGGGAGTGGCAACACGGCGCAATAAGCGGTATCAAAGCCAGAGGTAATTTTGAGGTAGATATTGCCTGGGAAAAAGCCAAACTAACCCATGCGAAAATAAAATCCCTGTTGGGTGGTCCTTGCAGAATATTAACTACAATACCCGTTAAAGTGCTGAATAAAGACGGTCAGCCTTTGGCTAGGGGCCGGTCGACAGCTGGAACTGAAAATCAGCCACTTTATAACTGGTTTGGAGATCAGGGAAAACCACCTGTAGTAATTTCTAAAAAGGGAAAAGACAAGGAAGTAAAAGAGCAGTTAGCCGCTGATGGAAATGCCGGCAACAATGGAAACAGTAAACCGGACAAAGGATATTATACTGATTTTGTAACTCAGAAAGGTGCTGTTTATACAGTTGTACCCCTATAAATTTCGGTAGCATTGCTTTAAAATCAGCAGCAGAATAAAAAATAAATTCAACGAGATTAAAACAGGAGGATGACAAAAATAAATTTTTGACATCCTCCTGTTTTATTATAAAATTAGAAATTATAAAGCAGTCTTAAAACCTTCTAATTCTTTATAAAAGTTGATTGCCTTTATGACTGATTTTCCGCCCGAACCTGCAATCATACTGCTAAACCATTTTTTATTCAATAGCTCACTATTTGGGGTTTTAAACAGCCAATAAGGTAAATAAGCAAAAGACCCAGTGAGTACGATCTGGAAAATAACATAGAACAGTCCTGCGTTCTGAGGAAACCAGCTGCTACTCAGATAAAAAGTCGTAAAGAAGGGAAATTGAAGACTCATCACTTTTACATGATCAACAATGGAAAGTTTCAACTTTGATAATTGCTGCTGAATCTGCACCACACTGCCATCATAATTTACTGCTCTGACCCAATTTAAATGTTTAATATAGTCCGCCAACCCTTTGATGTTAATTAGTGTAATAGCCATCACAGCGACCATAAAGTAGTTCCAGTCAGAAGAATAATGTCTTAGCCCATATTGTAATCCATAGCCCAAAAAAAGTAAATAGAGAACAAAGGAGACAATACCGGCTTTTTTCAGGTTCGACAGACCACGAAGCGCATTTTTAGCTTTTTGGTGCGTGAGCCTTTCTAATAATGCCTGATTGACAGCGATAACTTCATCGATTTTTGCATTCTGGGTTTTCCAGAGTGCTATAAATTCTTTACTTTCCATCATTTTCTTTTTTAAGTTGTGAAAATTTCTGTTTGATGACACCCTTTATCCGGCTGATTTTTGTCGCAACATTCGTCTCGGTTATCCCGATAATAAATGCAATTTCTTTATAGCTTTTTTCTTCAAAATAAAGAAGTATAAGCGCTTTATCCAGATCACCAAGATCAGCCACCACCTGTTGTAAATACCTGAGATCTGCATCGGTCCCGGTTCCGTCCACTGCCTGAGGTTCATAAATATCAATTCCGTCTGCGAAAGTTGCGTTCATTTTCTGCCGCCGATGCTCTTTTCGATAAAAGGTAATGGC
>DATJDF010000215.1:0-6562 GCA_035497555.1 Arachidicoccus sp.
ATAGGCAATCTGACGTATATGGAACCCGGCAAAGGATATATGCTATACAGGAAGGACGCAGCAGATGCGACCCTGGTTTATGGTAACCTAGGTGGTGGCCTGGGAGCACAGTCCAATTCCAGTACTTCCCCCGTCGGCAAAATAGCAAGGTCGGTATTTTCGCAAAACACGGCGGAAATGACGGCAGCTGTACCGGGCAACTTCAAATACAGCGAAAATATGACCTTGGTAGCAGAAGTGGACAATGCGCAGCAAGTATTACCGGGCGACGCCGTACTGGCTTATATTGACGGAGAACTGAGGGGCAGGGCGGTGATTATGAAAAACCCGCTGACCAATAAGGATGCGTTCTTGTTCAATATCTCTGGTAATGGCACAGCGCCTGTTTCATTTGCAATTGAAAGGAAGGGTAGGCAAGTGGCGGCCACAGCACCTGTGTTCAGGTATGCTTCCAATGCAAGGCTGGGTACCCTAAGTAGTCCTTACCTCATTGAATTCAATGCTACGGATGCTGCGGCGTCGCTTTATCCAAATCCTTTTAATGATAAGGTGAATATTAAGCTCAGCATGCCGGCTAGTCCTACCGGCACACATGAAGTGCAGCTTTCAGTTTATGACATTAGCGGGAAATTGATTGTAAAGCGCCCTTCAGCGCGCATAAACGGCACTGTTTACCAGACGGTCTGGGACGGCACGAATGCTGCCGGTAAAAAATGTGTATCCGGAGTATATATCATAAAAATATTGATAGACAGGAGTTTACAATCGTTTAAAGTGATGAAGCAGTAAAGCAATATAGTAAAAACGGAAGCTAATTTTCTTGAGCAATAAATGAATGAAAATGAAAAAATATTTTGTCCTGATACTTTTAATAATCACAGTGGGTTTATCATCCAGCAGTTGTAAAAAAGCAGCAGAGTCGCCCCGCGTTGAAGCACCCGGATGGCAGATGGATGCGACCGGTAAATATCCATATACAATGACGGCGGTAGTAACATTTCCGGGAAAATTAAGTGTTCACATAAAAAGTGGTGATCAACTGGGTGCGTTTATCGGTGGAGAATGTAGAGGCATAGGGTCTCTACAGGTGGTTGGCGACAACCCTGTCTATTTTGTACTGATTCATGGACAGGCCGCTGAACAACAGCCGGTCGAGTTCAGGTACTACAGTAGTTTCAGCTCGTCGATCTATTACTCAGATAGTAACTTAATATTTTCCGTAGACAGTAATTTCGGAATTGCAGACGATCCGGAGGTGCTGGTGTTGAAAAAGCAATGAGTGTATATGGGTTAGTATATTACAGGCAAACCTTATGTAATGATTTTTTCGAATAGAAAAGATGAGAAATTGAGATTAGGCTCTGTCAAACAGACGATTCGCTTCTTCTCTGTATGTTACGAAAATGCCCTATTGATCTTCAAAGCTTCCGGGAAATCCGGGGGGTGGATAGGTCTTTCGGGGCAAAACAGAGATCATCATTAGCTAGCGAAAGCGGAAACGGACATTATTATGCTTGAGCCGCCCAGGACCCTTTGTGAAAAGTCAGTTGGTGGACAACACTGAACAGTTATTCAGTGGCAGTAAGGATCTTTTTAAAGGTTTGTGGATTTATGACAAATGGGATTGGACACAGAAGAATCCCGTGATTGTTTTTAGTTTTTCAAATATAGGATCCAGTATACTGGGACTGGATCCTATTCCAATATTACGACCGGAAACGCGCCTAAGCGTTCTCTTAGTATATCGATAGCAGTTTAACTGCAATCGTTAATCCTCACTATTACGACGACATTTTACTTATTTTTTAGATCCAAGACGGCTTTCATTTTCAACAGGCAAGCGTTTCGAAAAAGAGGCTAAATTGATTTATCTGATTGATTTTTTGCAGCCACCGTTTTACCTGCGTGACCGGCGGCAGTCGTTTAGGGCTCGACAGCTGAGAGCGGGTAAGAAGCGATGAATAATATTTAATTTCTGATAGTGGATTTTAAAACGCATTCGCTGACAACAATTAAGGAAATGTTTTTACCGTTGGGAATACAATTTATAGAGTCGGCTTGGAATTATTTTTTGCAATTGCAGGGTAACTGATGAATTATTCCAGAAATTGATTTACATTTATGATGGCGAAAATTTCTAAACTAGACGTAGCGCTATAATGGCAGCTACCAGAGCAGAAATTGTGAGCTCGATCACTTGTTGGGGATATAAAATTATTAATGCTAAAATTAATCAACCGTTTGCGAGCAGAAGTTTTGAAATGAGGTTACCTACCTGAGACCATTTACAAAACCGGCTGCTTGTACAAATGCAAATTCGTTTAGTTTGCCGCCGGCGTATGCTAGCGAAATGCGCATTGCTGACTTGGATCACTCATTTTATTGATGCCAGACTACCAACCTTAATGCTTTTGTGTATAACCTAAAGTGAACTGAAAGAGGTCAACTCTTATAGTTCACCGACGCCAACCGAACCTGTCTGTTGTCTTTAGTGCTTTGCTATATTGAAATATGAGGATGCTATAAGGTAATAAAGTACAAAATTGGTCACATCAAAAAGCGACGAGACAATAACCGGATCATCTGGTGCCTGTGGTGATTATCCTTTAATATACAAGTATTTAATGTCCTGTATGAAAAATAAAATTGAATTCCTTTTGCCGTCAGTCAGTCCAAGTCCTGGTAGCATGAACCAGAAAATTACCTCTTACCCAAGGTTTCTGCGAACATGGCAATCAGGACCTCTGCACACTCCGGTAAGTCCGGTATGTATTGGGTTCGGGGGAGCGCTTTTTCGTTTTGTAAGACCTGACCTTGAGACTGTGGCCAGCTCTACCAGAAATAATCCCGGTCGAATCGTTTCCTGTTTTGGCCCCTCAGGGTTAACCGCCCGGTTGCATGCCCCGTCTTCAAAATGCGCTCCGTTTACCACCTTACCTTTCACCGCTGTACTTCTGGCCTCTTCCGGCGTTGCCGTGTCAACATCCGCAGCCTCCCTGGCTACCTATTACGGCTGCCATTCCCAATAGTCTGAAACAAACCTTTATACTGTGATCGTATAACCGGTAATATCCTCTCTGACGGTTATAGCTGGCACCCTCTGGCGTAAAGGGAGCAACGAACCTGTATTTATAATTCTAGCCTTTGACTGATAATAAGTTTGATTTAAGTGTTAGCTGTTACCTGTTAGTTGTTAGCTGTCGTGCCCTTTATTAAATTTCATAAGCAGTTGTTGATGATAAGGCAGGTTATATGCAGAAGCAGGCCGCAGGTTAGCTGGAAGACTCGTTAAAAGACTAGTTGGCAGGCTGGCTTGAAGCGATGACAATACGCTGGCATAGGAACCGAAGTAAAGGATGCACATTTGGTATTCTATTAGCTCAGTACGCGGGGCAGGACAATCAATAATCGATACTTTTCAGATCACCTATTAAAAATGACCCATTCACCAACCACATATATATAATGCTATTGAAAAATTGAATTTATTCTTTATTTAACCCCTTTTTCTTTAATTAAAAATTGAAATGTTATGAAAAAAATGCAAAAATTATTATTAATCCCGTTCGTTTTGTTTACGGTTATGTCTTTTGCCCAGTCAAGAGTCATCAAAGGAACGGTTGTTTACGGTCATGATCCTGCAATTCCTGCAGTTGGCGCCTCCGTGATGGTCCGTGGCGGGGCTACCGGAACGACGACTGATTCTACGGGATCGTTTTCATTAGCAGTCCCGGCCGGAAAAACCACCTTATCCGTCAGTTCGGTGGGATATATCACCAAGCAGGTAGTCCTTAATGGCAGTGAATCGCAGATCTCTGTGGGTCTTGACGAGGCGAACACCAGTTTGCAGGAAGTGGTTGTAACGGCACTCGGTATCAAAAGAGAAAAGAAGGAGCTGACCTACGCTACCCAGACGATAGGAGGGGATGATATAACAAAAGCCGCCAACACCAATATTATGAGTGCTATAAGCGGTAAAGTAGCCGGTGTCAATATAGCGACCAGTAATTCGGGGGCAGGCGGTTCCACCAAAGCGGTACTCAGAGGAAACAAATCATTAACCGGTACCAGCCAGGCACTGTATGTAATTGACGGGATTCCCATGGTAGATAATAAAAGTGCTCAACCAGGTTCCTATGGCGGTACGGACGGCGGTGATGGGCTTTCAGCCATCAACCCCGCAGACGTTGAAAGTATCAGTGTTTTAAGAGGCGCCAGTGCCTCCATCCTGTATGGTAGCCTGGGCGCTAACGGTGTCATCCTGATCACGACCAAAAAAGGAAGAGCAGGTAGAATGTCCGTTGACGTTAATTCCAGTACGATACTGGATCAAGTATCCGGATTGCCTGATTTTCAATATAAGTATGGATCCGTAGGCGGTGATTACAGTTGGACACCCCCTGCAACGGGTACAACTGGTGCACAGCTGGTGAATGTCAAATCACCCATCGCTAATATAAAATCGGACGGTTATCAAAAGAGTTATATCAAGGACTTTTTCAGAACGGGTACGACAGCGACCAACTCAGTCTCCATCTCAGGCGGAAATGATAAAACCACTGCCTATTTTTCGTACGCCAATACTTCGGCCACTGGTGTAATGCCAACAAATACCTATGCCAAAAACCAGTTTTCCTTCAACCAGTCAACCAAATTGTTAAACGATAAAATAGTTTTAACCTCTAACGTTATGTTTTCCTCGGAAAAATCCCATAACCGTCCCGGGGCTGGATATTACAATAATCCACTGACCGGATTATATTTGTTTGCGCGCGATAGGGATTTTGACATGTATAAGCAGCAATATTCAATATTTGACAGCGTCAGAAATATGCCAAAAATGAATTGGTATTCTACGGAAGAGAAGCAAAACAATCCTTTTTGGGAACTGAATAGTGATTCTAAGCTACAAACATCCAACCGTGTCATTGCCAGTGTAAAAGCGTCCTATGAAATTGCCAAGAATTTCAATTTTCAGGTGCGCGGGAACATCGATTACAATGATGTTACCTCGGATAACCGTTATGCAGCAAATGGTAATGCAGTTAGTGTAAGCCCTAATGGTACATGGACATATATGCGTTATACGGACAAGTCTCTTTATGCAGATGGTATTTTCACCTACAACAATACCATGGGGATATTTAGTTTAAATGGACTGGCTGGTATAAGTTATCAGAAGAATACCTTCAATGATGGTATGAATGTGAGTAATGGTACGACTTCTTTAAGGTACCCCAATTTCTACAGTTTCTCGAATATGCCCGCTAACGTAACATTTAACAAAACCATCAGTAAGACGATTAAGCAGGGCGCTTTTGCAGATGTAACCTTGGGACTTAATGATTTTTTATTTTTAGATGTTGCTGTTCGTAATGACTGGGCTTCTACGCTCGCTCTTACAGGTAACCAATCTTACCTTTATCCCTCTGTTGGTCTGTCCGCTATTGTGAGTCAAATGCTAAAGCTGCCCAAAGCGATCTCTTATTTAAAAATAAGGGGCTCGCTTACGCAAACGGCTAACGAAGTACCGTTCAATACGGTTAACCCACAGAGCACCGTCGTTAATGGTAATATAGTAAGGCCGACCATTATGCCTTTTACCACTTTAAAACCGGAAAAAATTGTAGCTAATGAGTACGGGGCAGACATTCGATTCCTGGATAACAGGTTTGGGATTAACTTTACCGTTTATAGAGACGTCAGCACCAATCAATTCCTTCAGTTGGCAGCACCATCCGGCTCTGGTTATGTAAATTATTATGTAAATGCGGGTAAAATAGTCAATAGTGGAATTGAGTTTACGCTGGACGGCGACGTGGTTCGCAGTACGAACTTTAGTTGGAAAACGGCCTTTAATGGTTCCACCAATAAAAATAAAATCGTAGAATTAATTGCCTCAAACCCGGGTTATATAGTGGGTGGTCAGGATGAAGGATTCGATTCACGTATTATGGCAGGCGGTTCATTTAATGACCTGTGGATTTATAAATTTGCAAGAAATGACGCAGGTCAAATCATACTAGATCCAACAACCGGTGTACCGACAAAAGCGCAAGAAGAAACAAAGGTGGGTAATGTTAACCCGGATTTCTTACTTGGTTGGAATAATGAATTTACCTATAAAAATTTCTTTACCAGTATATTGGTGGATGCGAAATTTGGCGGCGTAGCCTTCTCCAAAACAGAAGCATTTTTGGATTCTTATGGTGTAAGTGCCAGGACTGCGGCCCAGAGGGATGCAGGTTCTATTCCCATTAATGCTATTATGGGTACCACAGCAGTGACATCCATAGATCCATATACCTATTATCAGGGAGTTGGTGATAGAAATAGAATCATGGAGCCATATGTATTTTCACGCACGAATGTAAGGCTGGGTCAGTTTGTATTGGGCTATACCTTTAATACCGGAAAAGAACATGCTATTTTCAAGGCAGCTTCTGTTTCACTCATAGGAAGGAATCTTTTCTTTTTCTATAAGAAAGCACCTTTTGATCCTGAACAGGCCATGAGTACGAATAATTCCATGCAGTCTAATGATGTGTTTGCCCTCCCATCT
>DATJDF010000216.1:0-3099 GCA_035497555.1 Arachidicoccus sp.
CTTTGTCCTGAGTGGTTAATTGTCCGACAAAATCAGGTCCGTCTAACAGGTATGCACCCGGTTCAATTATTGGATTTAGATCCCGGTCATATAAAGCCGAGAAAACTTCCATTCTTCGGGCATCAATCATTGGACAGTAAAGCAAATCTGCAGTTTGTCCTTGCAAAATGGCCTGTTTTGCCAATATTTCCAAAGTATTTAAAAGCAAAAGCGGCTTGTTCCAGGCAAAGCATAAACCTTTGGCGGATGCCAGTCCGACTCTTAGCCCGGTATAACTACCCGGCCCTGCACTCACTGAGATTCCCTGAATTTGATCCGCAGAAAACTTCGTTTCTTCCAGCAGCTTTTGGACAGCAGGTTGTAAAAATGATGCATGGTCTTTTTGATCATTATTAATTTCCTGGGCATAAATCTTCGATTCGTCCGCCAGGGAAACGGTAGCAGATGCAGTAGCAGCATCAATGTTTAATAGAAGCGGCATTGGCTTAATTTTTAGCTAAACGTTAAAATAAATAAAAAAGTAAAACAAATATTTGTTAGTTTAAAACTTATTTCTACCTTTCCATTAGATAAACGACATAGTCTTTTTGTTTAATGATGAGATGATTTGGTTTCTTAGGCCTCTTATTCCAAGATGAGAGGCCTATTTGTTTTATTAATGTTAATTTAGGGTGCCAATTCATTACTTTTCCAAATAGATGTGTGGGCAACCTTTATTAATGAAATTCGACCTGGCACCGAGGAACCTATTTTCATAGGAATGAACCGTTGCTGAAAAGTTCAGGATGCTCAATAATATATTGTTCAATAACTTCTGAGAAATGGGCATGTTCCAATTGATGAATTTTTCCGGCAAGCTTGTCAGCGTCATCTCCGGCCTCAACCAGGCAGGTTGCCTGAAATAAGGTCCTGCCATGGTCATAATGATCGTCCACCAGATGAATGGAGATGCCTGACTCGGTATCCCCCGACTCAATCACTGCTTCATGTACAAAATGACCATACATCCCCTTACCGCCAAATTTAGGCAGTAATGCAGGATGTATATTTATTATACGCCCCTGAAACGCGGCTACGAGGTTGGAAGGGACTTTCCAAAGGAAACCCGCTAGAATTATTAAATCAATCTGCGCTTCTTTCAAGAGGTGAATATAATCGTCCGTTTCATTAAATAGACTCCGTTGGATCATCAGGGTTGGGATCTGATAGGCCGCTGCAATTGTTAAGACGCCAGCCTCTTTTTTATTAGAAACAACCAGTTTGACCTGGATCGCAGGGTTATTTTCAAAATGCTGGATTATTTTTTCCGCATTTGATCCGGCACCCGACGCAAAGATTGCAATGTTAACTTTTTTCTGCATACGACAAAGTTGCATCAATTAGATGAAAAAAGAATGTAAAAGGCTTAAATTAAATCAGGAAAATAGCCGACTTAAAAAATTATTCGCCATATAATAAGTCCTGTAATGCCTATCACCGTTGCATTTGAGGAGTTTAATAAAAGAACGGAATTTAAAAAAAAAATGAAGGGATGTTCTTTTGTCAATTTCGTGTCATATTTTTGCGGCTGTCAGGGATATTTCTCCACATTCCAACAACTGAATTGTGAATATGATCCACATAAGAAGAATAACCGCAAAGGTTGGTTTAATTGTAAGTTTAATTTTATTATTGTCGCTTGCAAATGATACAAAAGCGCAAGATGGCAAAGCATTGTTTACAGCAAATTGTGCATCCTGTCATAGTGTACATAAAGACATGACCGGCCCCGCCTTAGCAGGTGTGGAAAGCCGGTGGCCCAGCCGCGAAAAAATTATTGGCTGGGTACATAATAGTTCAAAAGTATTGGCTTCCGGAGACAAATACGCTGATGCGTTGTTTGCTAAATGGAACAAAACGCCGATGACGCATTTTGAAGGGGTACTGTCTGATAAAGATGTAGATGCGATCCTGGATTATGTCAAAGTTGAAGAAGCGAATACGCCTAAAGCTGCTCCGGCAGGAGCTACAGCATCTCAGAGTGAAGGCTCAGACAATACCTTATTGTATGTTATCCTGACCGGGGTGCTGGCTATTGTGGCCTTTATCCTTTTACAGGTGAACAGCAGCCTGAAAAGACTGTCTAACAAGAAAGAAGGACATCCCGTCCTTGCGCCAATTCCATTTTACAGAAATAAGAAGTTTATTGCAGTTGTGACAATTCTGCTCTTTATACTGATCGGGTTCTGGTTGTCCAACAGGGCGATTGGCCTGGGCAGGACGCAGAATTATGAACCGAAACAGCCGATTTTTTATTCCCATAAGGTTCACGCCGGCATTAATCAGATCAATTGCCTATACTGCCATACCAACGCGCAATATAGCCGTCATGCGACGATTCCTTCTGTAAATGTATGTATGAACTGTCACATGGCGATTACAGATTACTCTGGTCCTAAACTGTTTACAGCTGAAGGAGAAGAAGTGGATGGCACTGCTGAAATACAGAAATTATACAAATATGCCGGTTTTGTGAAAGGACAGCCATGGGACGCTTCCAAAGCGAAACCTATTGAATGGATCCGGATTCATGAATTGCCGGATCATGTCTACTTTAATCACTCACAGCACGTTATGGTAGGAAAGATCCAATGCCAGACCTGTCATGGTGACATTACAAAGATGGATGAGGTGAAACAATTTGCACCGCTTAGTATGGGATGGTGTATCAACTGTCACCGTACAACGGATGTACAGTTCAAAGACAACGGTTTTTATAGTATTTATCAAAAATATCACGAAGGATTGAAGAACGGAACCATTGATTCTGCTAAAGGAATCACAGTTAAAATGGTTGGCGGTACAGAGTGCCAGAAATGTCATTATTAATAATTGGCAGCCTTTAACCCCGATTTTCAATTATATAACATTTATAAATTTTTCAAATTCCGATAAATGGCGAACAAAAAACATTGGCAAAGTTTTGGTGAGCGTGGAAATTCAAAAGCATTTCAAGACGCAAACAAAAACGAATTCCCCGAAGACCTGCTTCCTTTTGAAGAAGTAGACGGCGGGTTTTTAAGCGCGCCAACGCCCAGAAGAGACTTTTTAAAATATTTA
>DATJDF010000217.1:0-1655 GCA_035497555.1 Arachidicoccus sp.
GGTGTGATCCTTTTATTTTCACTTAAGCGTGAACATCGCATAAAAGGTAAGCAAGAGGATTTTAATTGATTTTATAGCGATGTAAATTATGAGGTATAAAAAAAGGGACAAGCCTTTTTTTATACTTGTCCCAGGAAGTGATCCCCTTGGGAGTAGCACGTATGTTCGTAATGTTTTGTAGAATTCATGTTGGATAGTGGTGAGCGTTTATTGCTCACCGTAATGCTGACCTAATTACGTGTAACCGTCATGGTCAGGAGTAATGATAGGAAAATATAAAGAAAAATAGATTACTCTGTCAATTAGCCACAACTCAATTACGCTTAATCACCAACGAATCTATATCTGATTTCTTAAAGATTGTAATTGTTGAATCTCCACCCCTATAGAAAAAATAAAAGCCTTGCGTTTCTCCAATGGGAAAATAATCACTGGTCGTTGTTATTACTCGATCCTTTACTTTGAATGAGACTAAATTAAATCTTTGCTTTGCATTCATTATTGAATATGCTTTGGAACTACCAACAGTTGAAGACATCAAGCAAATAATCAAATATCCGAGAACAATGTTTCCATTACCTAACCCATTTCTGGCTATAAAACCTAAGTTCCCTATAATACTAAGGCATACTGAAATTAACCAAAAGACCCATAAATAAGACCCAATAATTGAGAATGGTAGCCAAATAAACGCCAGAGATCCTGATATAGCCACGGGTGGGGCTAACCTGGCACCAGAGCAGATCGTGCTATGCCTTGACTAAATTATAAGCTTATGAGCGCAAAACAATCCATTTTAGTGCTATTCACGTTCACGAAGATGATCCTGACAAATATGGTTATGGCACAAGCACAGCCAGAAAGCCGCAAATTCCGGATCGCAAGAATCGAAATCTATCCGGAATATCTTGAAGAATATAAGATGGCGCTTGCTGAACATGCAACAGTCGCTGTCCAGGTAGAACCAGGTGTATTGTCCCTTCAGGCAGTATATGATAAATCCAGACCGACAAGTGTCACTGTTTTTGAAGTATATGCAAATGAGGCGGCCTATCAGGCACATTTAAAGACTGCCCATTTCCTGAAATACAAGCATGGAACGCTGAAGATGGTAAAGTCGCTTGAGCTAGTTGAGGTGGTACCAATTGCTATCGCCATAAAGCCTGAACTGATGAACCACAACAAACCATAAGACAAGGATGGCATAAACAAACCCGATTCCTTTGATGTGCTAACCGTAATATTTGTTGGTCTACGTTGATCATACATCCCGGGAGGATATCGAACATCAAATTATGATCTGAATTAGTTACCGTCTAACCTGATTACATTTTCGCAGAACAGCATTTGATGGGTAATAAATGTCGATTCGATGTGAATTTTCGATATACCGATATAAATACCTGGTAGACAAATGGTTGAGATAAATAAACAAGAGGCTGCCTCTTTATTTATGAGGCGGCCTCTTGTTTTGCCGTATGCCTGAAACGCTGTTTAAAATTTCACTACAAAGGTATCATTCCTCCATTGCGGGTTCTCCACTGTCACACCTACGCCGTCGCCAACGGTGCTGCTGGTAAACAAAGTACCCTCTACAACAGTAGTTTTACCTGTGACAAGGGGAATATTATAGACAGCTTTTGACTTATTGGGAG
>DATJDF010000218.1:0-19865 GCA_035497555.1 Arachidicoccus sp.
GCGCCAAAAAGGCATCCTCTGCGGTTTTGGTTTCCTTTAGATAAAGAGGGACATCTCCAAAAAGCCGGACAAGTCGAAAATAGTAGAAAGCTCTTAAGAACTCAGCCTCACCAATTATACTCGCCTTAGCACTGTCAGAAAATGCAGCGTTCTGGATCTTGTCCAGGATTATATTTGTAAAGGAGATTCCGTGATAACAATGAAAATAGATATTATTCGTATAGTTATTGGTCGATTCATCCATAAAATCCGGGATATTTTCAGCCATTACATAGGCCGTTCCGCGGTTCACACTGAAATATTGATAATCGGCATTATCCGAACGCATCTCGGTCGCATAAAAATCATTATTCATCAGATCTGTTAAAGGCGTATAGGCCGCCGTCAATGCCTGATCAAACTGTGCTTTGGTTTTATAAAAAGTTTCGCCGGACTGTGAATCTTCAGGGGTTAAATCCAGAAAGCTTTTTTTACACGACATCATAAGTGTAAACGAAACCAGGATAAAGAACAAGGATAAATTTTTCATTTTCTTTTTTTAAACAAAATGGAACAATTAAAAATGACGGTCGAATATTAAAAAGCAGGGGTAGACCTTATCTCCTACTTGAAAGTCGTCGTAAATCCAATGGAAAATGTTCTCGGAACCGGATAGCCAAATTCATCTACTCCAATACCTTTAGAAGCATCCAGTCCGGAAAGATTAATTTCCGGATTCATTCCGGAATAGCCGGTAATCGTGAAGACCTGCTGTACAGAAAAATAAAGCCGCAGACTGCTCAGGAATCTATTTTTCTGTAATGGAACTTGATAGCCAACCGTGATATTTTTGACGGTTAAATAAGTCCCGTTCTCCACCCATTGAGAATTCACCTCTCTCCCTATAGCAGTCGTTCCGGATTTGGTTCTGGGATAAATACCTGAACCTGGGTTTTCTTCTGAACGCCAGTGATCGAGGGCTGCAGCCAGGAGATTCCTCGAGCCGTCCATATTGGTGTTGTAGGCCCACTTACCTGGGGTCAAAATCTGCCCGCCAACAGAACCTGCCGATGAAATATTCAAGTCAAAACTTTTATATTGAAAGCTGTTGGAGAATCCGAATAGAAAATCAGGCGTGGGATCTCCAATAAAAGTGCGATCGTAAGCATCGCTAATCAGGCCATCCGGCTGACCGTCAGGACCGGAGACGTCTTTCATCTTCAAGGTTCCTACATCGGAATTGCTGCCATACTGAGCTGAGTTTGCAAGGTCATCCGCGTCTTTATAAAGCCCTTCATAAACAAATCCATAAAATGCACCCAATGGATGGCCAACCTGATTGCGGTAATAGTCAGAAGTTACTGTATTATTGCGGCGTATAAAGCCAGGGTCAACCAGGGATTCTATCCTATTTCGATCAATTGAAATATTAAAGCCGGCATTCCATTTCAGCGTTTTATCCAAAATATTGGCATCCACTGCGAATTCATGCCCCCAGAACTCAATAGCTCCAACATTATATTTGATACTGGAATAACCTGAAGCTCGTGGGATCTGCCGATCCTGGATCAAACCGTCTGTCATCTTGTGGTAATAATCATAGGTAAAATTCAGCCTGTTATTAAAGAAACTGGCATCTAATCCAATATCAAATTGTTTATTCCGCTCCCAGGCCAAATCCGGATTGCCCAGCAGGTTATTAGCAATGCCAGGCGTCAGGGTATTATTAAAAGGATAGTTATAATCACCTAAGGAGGATACAAAGGTATAATTACCAATATTATTATTACCTGTTATGCCATAACTGGCTCTTATCTTCAAATGACTGAGAAAATGAATGCCCTTCATAAAAGTCTCCCTGGTGAGTACCCAGCCACCGGAAACAGATGGAAAATATCCGTATTTTTTGTTCTGGCCAAAACGGGAAGAACCGTCTCTTCTAATTGCACCTGAGAAAAGATATTTGCCCATATAATTATAGTTCAATCGCCCAAATTCAGATAGCAGTGCATAATGAGTCGTATTACTTCCACCTGAACTAATAGCCGTTGCTGCACTTAACCAGGGAACATCATCACTTGGGAAATTTGTTCCGGCAACATGATTACTCTCCTGATCAAATTTCTGGGCAGAGTAGCCGATTAATGCTTCAATATTATGCTTTTCAGCAAAGGTCCTGTCATATTGCAGATTGGCTTCAGCAGTCCATGAATAATTGTCAACGGAGGAACTGTTTCCGGTTGCAAGACCGGAACTGATGGCTGTAGAAGGCGTATAATTATTATATGTTTCTGCGCCTTTATCAATTCCTACATTGGCTTTAAAAGTAAACCCTTTCATAAACGCATAATTCAGATAACCATTCCCTAAAATTCTGGTTGTTTTATAATCATCCTTAATTTGCGAATATTGAGCATAAGGATTAATGTAGGTTACCATTCCGGGAGAACTTACAATTAACGGCAATGTTCCATCAGGATTCACAGGCGCAATAAGTGGGCTGGATTCCGTTATTTTGGCCCAGAGCCCATTAACACCGTCTGACCCCAAGCGGTTATTATGGTCAATTCGATAGCTGGGCGCCAGGTTAAAGCCGATTTTAAGTTGATTACTCAAAGTCAGTTCCTGATTAAAACGCAAGGAATAAAGCTTCGTGCTGGTATTTATAATGACGCCTTGTTGTTCCTGGTAGCCAGCCATAACGGTAGAGGATGATTTATCCCTGGCAGAAGACAAAGTAAGATCATAACTTTGTATAGGTGCGGATCTTGTCAGGACATTGAACCAATTGGTCCCTTCACCATATTGTTCCGGGTTCGCATAAACCGGATCAATAGGTTTCTTTTGAGGATCCAACCCTTCATATTTTACCTGATCTTCATAACGCTCCTTCATGAAGGTGGCAAACTCCCTGGCATTCATCATTGCTGGCACTTTATTCATTGGAATTTTCTGGATACCATAGTTACTGCTGAAGCTAAGCTTGGCATCCCCCGCTTTAGCATGTTTTGTTGTAATTAAGATGACCCCATTTGCAGCACGGGAGCCATATAGAGAAGTAGCTGAGGCATCCTTCAGCACTGTAAAAGTTTCAATCTCCGCAGGATTAATATTATTAATACTTCCAGTAATAGGTAGTCCATCAATGACAAATAGAGGCTGGTTATCCGCAAATAGAGAAGCAGCGCCCCTTATTCTGAATTCCATCCCACGACCAGGTTGCCCGCTACTCTGCGCAATCTGCACACCCGGCACTTTTCCCTGGAGCTGTTGAGCAAACTGACCAACAGGCATATCCTGTAATTCAGTCGCACTAACCTGCGCAATAGATCCGGTTACTTCGCTTCTTTTTTGACGGCCATAGCTGACCATGACCTCCTGTAACGCATTATTGGAAAGCATCGTTATATCTGCTGTCCGGTCGTTTCCATCCTGGCCCCTGGGCAAGTTTCCCACCCTTAATTCAACAGAGTCATACCCAACATAACGGAAGATCAGTGAACCGGATAATGGCACCTGAATCTTATAATATCCAGCGCCATCGGTCAGTGCTCCGGTAGAACTGCCTTTGACCTGGATAGAAACACCAATTAGTGGTTTTCCATCCTCCTTTGCGTTAACATGACCGCTAACACCTACCATATTTTGAGATATGGCTGTAGCACACAGTGTAAGAAATAGTACCAATAGACTGGTGTTCAGTTTCAAGTGCAAGTGATTGCATCTCATAAAAACCGCAGCATCCTTTTTTTTCATTTTTAGTTTAATTTTATCAATCTCTAGTAGCAAAACTTTCCAATCTTAATTAGTTCGCCTGTACATTATATTTCTTCTTTTATACCAATCGCATTTAAATTCATAGCCATAAATAGTCATTAAAGAAAACGTTTACCAATCCTTCGTCCTCTTTATCCCTTCTTCAATACGCCAAGCGGGCACTACAAATTCTTTATGTGCTAAATATTCGATAACCAGGGGCCCCGATAACGAAAGCATTCAACCCAAGACCAATATTCTATTTTTAAGGAATTTTCAGTTAAAAAATGCTCCGACTTCAACAATCCAAACCGTCATTCAAAGCAATACACCTCTATTTTCTAAGCAAAACTTACCAACAAGCGACAATAATGGAACATTATTTAATAAAATTAAACGTTAATCAAAGCTAAATTAAATATTTTGAAATCAACACAAAAATATAAATAAGCAGCAAATAATTTATAATATACTTATTATCAAATTATTACGGATACTTGAGGATTAAATAATCTTTATTTATATAATATCAAATTAAAACTTGACATTATAAATGCAATGTTTTTCAACATTTTTCATATTATCATTAACAGACATGCTTCGCCGGCCATTTTAAGAGCATAATTCAGAAATCTCAAAACCATTAAAAACAATCAATAAATCGATGGATTAAATGACCCTGCTGATCTTCTATGGCAGCTTAAAATAAGTAAGCACCCATTAAATAACGAATAATCGCTGTTTAATGGGTGCTTACTTTGCCATCCTGCACAGGGCAAGAAGACTTTACATATATCTATTGACCGCCAGTTCTACTGTAAACATAAAACGGAATAGTAGTATTGATTCTTGCTACTATTCCGTCTTATGAGAGAAATATTTTTCCTTAGAGAATTTTCCGGGTTTCATTTTGTCAGTATCAAAAGCTACTCCTGAATCAGTCTCCCTCTATGAAAGTTTCAAATATTAATTCAAAGGTCTTACCCAAATATTTCTGAAGCTAATGGGTTTGCTATGATCCCCATGTGCCTGAAGTTTAATAGGGCTGGCACCATGCGCTTTTCGATAGGCTGCCTGGCCAATATACTGTGTAGGGCCATGGAGCACAAAATCATTCTGCACCAGGACACCGTTGAAAAGGACCGTAACTTTTGCAGGTGTCTTTACAGAATCATTACTGTCAAAACGTGGAGCGGTCCAAATAACGTCATAGGACTGCCATTCACCTGGCTTACGTGCCGGATTGACCAAAGGCACACCCTGCTTGTAAATAGAGCCTGCCTGTCCATTTGTATAAGTCTTGTTTTTGTAGGAATCCAGGATTTGTAATTCATACCCGTCATCACCGGGTCCGATAGAGGCCAAGAATAAACCGCTATTACCACGTGCCTGACCTTCTCCCGCAATATCCGCCGGTATGCGCCACTCAATGTGCAATTGATAGTCTTCAAACTTGTCCTTTGTCTGAATATTGCCTGCCGTTTTATTGACAGTAAGTATACCTCCTGACACATTCCAGTCAGCCGCCTGACCTGGATGGCCAACAGATTCCCACTTACTCAGGTCTTTCCCGTCGAATAGTACTACTGCGTCAGAGGGAGCCACACCATAACTGCTTCCAGGTGTCACCACAGCGGGTACAGGGGTATATACTTCGGTATCTTCGGGTTTTTGTGCCATAACGGCCGTTGTTATAAGGCCACTTATGGCCAGAAAGAAAATAGATTTGTTCATTACTAATTTTTGAAAAATGAGGATAATCAGTTATCAAAAATAGGAAAACAATACTAAATCACCTACCCTCAATCCAGATTATAGGGATACGCCCCTTTTCCAGGGGATAAAATCATATTGGTTATTTCTTTCTGCAGCCACTTGGATTTCCCCACTGGCCAATTCTATAATATAGGTCAGAATTCGTTCTCCGGCTTGCTGGATGGTTTCTGAGCCTTCGATAATACTGCCTGTATTTATATCAATTATATCTTTCATTTTCTCCGCCAGAACTGTATTAGTGGCGATCTTTACTACTGGAGCTATTGGATTACCTGTTGGAGTGCCGAGTCCGGTCGTAAACAGGACAATGTTTGCACCGGCTCCGACCTCTGCCGTACAGGATTCGACATCACTGCCCGGTGTGCAAAGTAAGTTGAGCCCTGGTCGGGATTGTTTTTCAGGATAATCGAGTACTGCTGTTACGGGTGAGGTTCCGCCTTTTTTTGCTGCACCTGCAGATTTAATGGCATCTGTAATTAACCCATCGCGGATATTGCCTGGTGATGGATTCATATCAAATCCGGATCCAACTGCCTTGGCCCGGTCATTATAGGCTTTCATCAGATAAGAAAACCGCTCAGCGGTTGCATAGTCCACACACCGGTCGCTCAGATTCTGCTCCACACCGCAAAGTTCTGGAAATTCTGAAAGAATTACCGATCCCCCCATGGCTACTAACAAGTCCGAGGTATATCCAATAGCCGGATTTGCAGAAATGCCCGAAAACCCGTCACTGCCACCACATTCCAACCCAAGACATAACTTACTCAGAGGCGCCGGTGCTCTTTTCTGCTGATTGGCCTGCATTAGTCCTGCAAAAGTCTGCTTAAGTGCAGCAGAAAGTAAATCATCGGTCAGCCCAATTTTCTGTTGTTCCAGAATATATAACGGCTTATCAAATTCAGGTCTTCGTTTTTTGATTTCTGCTTTCAGGATACTGGCCTGCGCATGCTGGCATCCCAGGCTCAGCACAGTTGCTCCAGCAACATTAGGATGGGTGATATAGCCGGCCAACAATCCACAAAGGGCATCAGAATCTTCTCTGGTCCCGCCACATCCGCCGCTATGGCTCAAAAACCGGATACCATCTACATTTTCAAATACACGCGGTATACCATTTTCAGATACATCCCTGCCTAAATCCGCTTCAAGAATCTCTTCAATGGACTTGCCGTTCTTATAGAGTTCAATAAGTTGCTTAGATTGAATATCCGCTATCTCCTGCTTGCCATAACCCAGATCTTCCACTAATGATTTCCTGAGTATCTCCAGGTTCCTGTTTTCACAAAATACAAGCGGTATCACCAGCCAGTAATTGGCTGTCCCAACGCTTCCGTCAGTTCTGTGATAGCCCATGAAGGTCTGATTTTTGAAACGGGAGGTATCAGGTTGATGCCATTCTGTGAGGCGCTCTCCAATCGTAAAATCACTGGCAGCATGCGCAAGATTACCAAGATTGATCACCTCTCCACTTGCAATAGGCTGTTTTGCTTTTCCAACCAACACTCCATACATGATAACTTCCTGGCCAGGTGAAAGATCCTCGGTTACAAATTTATGTTTTGCCCTGATGGCATCTTTCAACAGATAGGTTTCCCCGTTAAAGGAGACCGTTTCGTTTCGCTGCAAATCCTGCAATGCCACCAGTACATTATCCTTTGGATGTACCTGTAGTACCTTATGCTTGTTCACCTTGCTAAAATTTAATAATGATTGTGATAATTGGCTGTGCGTTCAGGTCAGCCGGGGTTATTGTTTTTAACGGTTTCAGGCATTGGCAAGTGCCCGGTCAAGATGCACATACCCGCCATCCACATGAATGAGTTGTCCAGTCGTATGGGAAGATCTTTCTGACAGCAGAAAAGCTGCGGTATTGGCGATCTCTTCCGAAGTCGTCATCCTTTGGCCCAGCGGAATTTTACTGGTAATATCTGCCAGTTTCTTTTCAGCATCCGGCAGGGTCTGTATCCAATTGGCATATTGCGGCGTCCAGCATTCTGAAACCACAATGGCATTCACCCGGATTTCATATTTTAGTAGCTCAACAGCCCATTCCCTGGTCAGTGCATTTCTGGCACCATTGGCCGCCGCGTATCCGGAGGTATTGCCTTGCCCGACCTCTGCGGTTTTAGAGGAAATATTGACGATACTTCCCTTGGATTCAATCAGTGAAGGCAAGGCAAAATGGACCAACAAATAATAATGCACTACATTCTTGTGAAGTGAATCCATGAAGCCTTCATAACTTCCATTTTCCAGCCCGACACCATCGTTATGCCCCGCATTATTGACAACCGCGTCAATCCTGCCAAATTCTTCGAGCACCTGATGAATGACTTTCTGACTATTTTCCGGAACATTCAGCTCCGAAGCGATTGCAAAACAAGTACCTCCCGCCGCTTCTATCGCCGCTACTTTCTTATCATTATCTATTTTATTTCTACCGATAATGACAACCTTCGCACCTTCTGCAGCCAGCACATCCACAATGGCAGCACCGATACCTTTAGCACCACCTGTAACGATGATGACTCTATCTTTTAATCCTAAATCCATATCTTTAAATGGTTAAAGTGATTTAATTATTCAATTCGATAAAACCGGGCCGCATTACCTCCAAAAATCTGCGCCTTCTCTTTAGAAGTGAGACGATCAAAATGCGACTCCAATACGGACAACCACTGACTGTAACTGGTTGCAAGAAGACAAACCGGCCAGTCACTGCCAAATAGCAGCCTTGCTGTGCCAAAAGCTTCCATACAGCCGTCCAGGTAGGGCGCCAATCCCGAAGGCTGCCAGTGCGCCCAGTCCCCTTCTGTCACCAGACCGGATAGTTTGCAGTATACATTCGGTAATCCTCCGAGTGCAATCAGATCCGCTTTCCACTGCTTTATTTCTCCGGATTTCAGATCAGGTTTGCCCAAATGATCCAGTACAAATCTCGCTGTCGGAAAACGTCGGGCGATGGGCAGGATTTCTTTTAACTGATGATGATACACCAGAAAATCATAGGTAAAAGGAGAATCCTCAAGTATGGCTAAACCTCTTGCGAACCGGCCATCCGCTAAAAACGAACGCAGATCTTCTGTCTGGAGAATGTGGCGAAAACCTTTTAGCTTTTTCTCATTCGAATAAACCTTCAGCTTTTCCTCCAAATCCGGTGCCCGCAGGTCCGTCCAGCCTACTACCCCCAATATGAAATCATGTTCACTGGCCAGTTTCAATAAGAAAGCGGTCTCCGCTTCAGACTGACTGGCCTGGACTGCAATACAGCCATCAATTTTATTCTGCGCCAAAAGCGGCCACAGATCCTGTGGCATAAAATCTCTTCTGATGACTTCCATCCCGGTAGTAATCCAATCATCCTTTATAGGATCATATTGCCAGAAGTGCTGATGTGCATCAATTCTTTTCATAAGCCACGGCGGTTTGTCTTGATTGCCCCAGACCTTCTATCCCCAGTTCCACTATATCACCCGGTTTTAGGTACCATGGTGCGGGTTTCATACCCAATCCAACACCAGCAGGTGTACCCGTGGAAATCACATCTCCTGGTAATAATGTCATAAACTGGCTCAGATAGCTGACGACATACTGTACATTAAAGATAAAATCTGAAGTGGAAGAGTCCTGCAACCGTTTGCCATTTAAGGAGAGCCAAAGATTCAGGTTATTGGGATCTTTTATATCTTCTTTGGTGGCCATGAATGGCCCTAATGGGGCGAAAGTATCACAACCTTTTCCTTTCACCCACTGGCCACCTCTTTCAATCTGAAATTCACGCTCACTATAGTCATTGATTAAAGCATAACCGGCAACATAATCCAGTGCCACTTCTTTCTCAACGTAAGAACAGCGTTTGCCTATTACTACCGCCAGCTCTACTTCCCAATCCGTCTTAACGGAATTTTTGGGGATCACTACATTGTCATAAGGGCCACAAAGTGCGGTTGTAGCCTTGAAAAAAACAATAGGTTCTTTTGGAATTGCAGCGCCGGTTTCCTGTGCGTGTTTGGCATAGTTCAGCCCAATGCATATGATCTTAGATGGTCTGGCAACAGGGCTCCCCCACCGCTCTGTTTCATTTACTTCAGATAATTTTCCTTCATTTTCTTTTATAAATGCACTGAGCTTTTCAAGACCGCCGGTTTCAAAAAACTGCTCGTTATAATCCTGGCCTAATGCAGCAGTATCATAACGTTTCCCGTCAATTAAAACACCTGTTTTTTCCTGGCCTTGCTGGCCATATCTGATTAGTTTCATAAATGATAATATTGTTCTTTAATAATTGGGAATAGAGAGCAACAAGGGTTGCCGACTGATTACCCATTAATCAGTACTTTTTATTAATAATTAATTATTCAGTTTGATAAACCCACCATCTATTGGGTAATCACAACCTGTAATAAAACCTGCTTCCTCACTACAGAGATATAATATAAGATCAGCTATTTCCGCAGGCTTCGCCATCCTGCCAATAGGCTGCGTTGCGGATAAGTTTTCAAACATTTCTTTTTCCTTTCCGGGATAATTCTTTGCTAAAAAACCGTCCACAAACGGCGTATGTACTCTGGCCGGCGAAATACAGTTACACCGAATGCCTGCGTCAACATAATCACGGGCAACAGACAGCGTCATGGCTAAAACAGCACCCTTACTCATAGAATAGGCAAACCGGTCCGGGATGCCTACGCTCGAGGCAATGGAGGCAAGATTTAATATAACGCCTTTGCCAGCGCTTTTCATGAGTTCAATGACTCCAGACATACAGTTATAAACACCTTTTACATTTACCTGATATACCCGATCGAAATCCGCCTCAGGCGTGTTATCCAGTTTCCCGATATGAGAGACACCTGCACTATTCACCAATATATCAACACGGCCCACCCTTGCAAAGGCGGTCTTTACGGCGTCCTGATCCGTGACATTCACCAGCAATACGGCTGCGCTGCCTCCTGCTGTTTCAATTGCGCTTACTGTCTGTTGCGCACCCTGCTCATTTAGATCTGTTACCACTACATGCGCGCCGGCTGCTGCAAAACTCAGTGCCGTGGCCTGACCAATCCCACTACCAGCGCCTGTAACGATCGCGGTCTTCCCTTTTAAACTAAACTTCATCTGTTCTGTTTTATATTTCCGATCAAATTAAAATTTTATTATTTCTTCTTTTTTACTTCCTTTCATCCTTCGGGATCAGCTATCCACGCCGGGCTACCCCTCCAGACTAAATATCTCCGTCATCAGTAGCCATTTTTCTCCAGGCTTCGCACCGGGTAATGCCTGCTGGTATTTCCACATCAGGTCTTCCCATGCCTGTACCTTCGGATTCGCCGCGTCAGCCGCTGCTTTATTTTCAAAACTGAACTGTGGCAGTACGGTCATTGTCATAAAAAGCCGGTTACCTACCCGGTAGATGTGCATTTCCCTTATACCGCTATCTTTTATACTTGCCTGAATTTCCGGCCAAATTGCCTTATGATGGGCTTCATATTCCCGGATAAGTTCCGGATCGTCAATTAAGTCAAGGGCAAGGGCATATTGTTTCATAACCACAAAATTAATGTTTATTGAAGGAGACTTTTACGGGGGAGGTTGAATTTAGGCCCTTTTTATAACCTTTCCACCCGTACCAGGCCACAACCAGAAAACAACCCATCGGTATAATATAAGAAAAGGCCGTAGACACTTTATCTGATAAGACACCCATGGCATAAGGCACGATCGCCCCACCTACAATGGACATAATCATAAAAGAAGCGGCTTTTTTCGTATGAGAACCTAACCCCTTGATTCCCAGAGCAAATATTGTCGGAAACATAATGGATTCAAATAAGAAAATGACGATTAAAGCACCAATGGACACCCACTCCAAATGTACCAGGACAATCCCGCAAAGTACTACATTGATCAGTGCATAAACGGACAATAATATATTGGGGGCAATTTTGCGCATAAGCGCTGTTCCGATAAAACGGCCCGCTGCAAATAATACCAATGCCAGGGAAAGTAATTTGGATGCGAGTGCATTGTCAATCTTAAGTCCGCTTTCAGTACAGTAATTGATAAATAGCGCGGCCACACCTACCTGGGCGGCAATATAAAAAAACTGCGCGATTACCCCGCCAATAAAATGCGGATGTGCCTTTAACGGTTTTCTGTCTTGCTCAGTAGTCAGGTGCTCTACTTCTTCCTCTTTAATTTCCGGAAGCCTGGTTTTGATAAACAGAAAAGCTATACCCAGCACCACTAGTCCAATTATCAGGTAAACATTCTTTACTGAATCAAGGTTATCACTGTTACCATGAGAGAAAAATAGCTGACTGGCCAGGATCGGTCCAAAAAAAGAACCCAATCCATTAAAACACTGACTGAGATTTAACCGGTTAGCCGATTTCTCAGGATCTCCAAGTACGGTTACATAAGGATTAGCGGTGGTTTCCAGACAGCCACAGCCTGCTGCCAAAATAAATAAGGCCAATAGAAAGAAATTAAAACTAAAGGCTTCTGCAGCCGGATAGAATAAAAAGGCACCAATGGCAAAAAGAATAAGGCCTAATATGATCCCCTTTTTATAGTCAAACTTGCTTACAAAAACCCCGATTAACCCAATTACAAAATAAGCCCCGAAATAGGCAGCCTGTAGTAAGGTACTCCTCGTTTTGGTAATCTGCATCGTTTCCTGGAAATGTTTATTGAGCACATCCAGTAAGCCATAGGTAAACCCCCATATAAAGAATAAGGAAGTCACCAAAATGAACGGAAACAGGTATTTATTTTTGGCCATAAATCAATTTATCGTATTAAAATTAATAATGCGTTTTCTCCAAATCAAAGTAATTGTAATAAATCAGCATTCCGATATCATTTCTTAGCCAATTCTTATGTTATATTAACAAATAAAGCCCTGAAAACGCCGGGTTTGGTTAGATATACTGTATAATTGACCTAAAATGGTTTTTTGTCACTCATTTTGAAGAGATTCCGCATTGATTTTTTTATTTTTGCCCTTCAACCCGTAAAGTGCACGTTAAGAGGATGAAAAAAATTGAACTTGAAATAATCGCATTATCGCATAGTATGTCAGGAACGCAGTCATATGCAGTGGTTCTGGGGGAGGTGAATGGCCTTCGGAAATTGCCTATTGTGATTGGCGGGTTCGAAGCGCAGGCGATTGCGGTCGCCCTGGAACGAATGAAACCTACCCGGCCGCTCACGCATGACTTGATTAAAAACATCACTTCAGCTTTTAATATTGAATTGCTGGAAGTCGTTATTAACGATTTACAAGAGGGGGTCTTTTATGCGACCCTTATTTGTATGAATGATAATCAGTCTGCTGAGATCGACAGCCGGACCAGTGATGCTATCGCGTTGGCAGTTCGCTACGGATGTCCCATCTATACCTATGAACATATTCTGGACAGCGCTTCGCTGGAAATGAGTACTTCGGGAGTGGCTTCAGAGCCATACAATGCTTCCACAGAACAGGAGCATAGCGCAGCAAGTGATCTTTCTCACCTGAGTCTGGAAGAATTACAAAAAATGCTTAACCAGGTGCTGGAGGCTGAGGATTATATTAAGGCAGCAGCGATCCGTGATGAAATCAATCTCCGCAAAAAAAACTAGCATAACCTAAGCGACGCCTCAAGCACCGAAAACGGGCGGCTGCGCTCGACAGCTCAAATGGCAGAGCTGGCTATAATAAGGACATGCACCCGCAGAAAAGTTCATTCGGACCGTCGATTTAAGGAAGTGGATTTTGATTTTATACCTATACCATGATAGAATTTCCAGGTGCAAAAATTAATTTAGGGCTTTATATAACCGAAAAACGTAAAGACGGCTTTCATAATATTGCCACCATCTTCTACCCGGTTCCCTCGTCTTTATCTTTCTCGGATAGTTTAGAAATCCTCCCGGACTTACCGGCGAGTAAGACTCCAGGGGGGGCCACCTTAACCGAGCACCTAAACCAGCCTTTTCAATCGCAGTTACAGTTATCTGCAGCTTTGCAAGCAAAAGCCCTTCCGCCTTTACTTGATAAAGCAGACCGGCGCAGCCAACCGGATACAACCACCACAGCAGCTTTTGAAGTTCAGGGACAACCGGTCCAGTATAGTCAGTCAGGTTTGCCAATTGCCGGTAATATCAGGGATAATCTATGCATAAAGGCCTACTCCTTATTAAAAAAGGATTTCCCGAAGCTTCCCGCCATCCGGATGCATCTGCATAAAAACATTCCAATGGGCGGTGGACTGGGCGGCGGAAGTTCAGACGGTGCTTCGGCTCTCAAAATGATCAATCGGATTGGAAAATTAGGTTTATCTACTTCGCAATTACTTTATTATGCAACAGCGCTGGGCAGCGACTGTCCTTTCTTCATCGATAACCAACCGGCCATTGGTACAGGTCGGGGCGAAATCCTTACTCCTGTTCAACTTAACCTAAAAGGTTACCATCTTGTGCTGATCAATCCAGGCATTCATGTACCCACTTCGCAGGCATTTGCCGGTATTCAGCCACAGCCCTTTCAGGCACAGGACGCGTTGAAAACGATCAGCAGTAAATCTCCTGAGCATTGGCGATCAGTTCTGGAAAATAAATTTGAGCCTACCGTATTCAGTCGTTTTCCGGCTATTCAGGAAGTGAAAGAAGCCCTATATGCGAAGGGAGCTGTATATGCCAGCATGACGGGTACCGGTAGTACCGTTTATGGGATATTTACACAAACACTTGAATGCACAACATTTAATTTACCAGCACATTACAGGTATTTTGCGGCCATTCTTTAAATGCAGGTTTAAGGGGCGAAGGCAATAATTATCAATCCAAAAGTACTAAAGAACCGCGCATCACAGCTTTGATTTGATAGCTGTATCCATATCCATAGCTGAAAAATTAAAGGGGAGTAATGATAGGGCATCCATGATCTGGATAACAGGTCCCTGTTGTCCACTTAGCAGAAGTTCAATGGGTGCGTTAAACCGGCTCTGTTGCTCCAGCAGAGCCTGCCGACACATTCCACAGGGTGCAATGGGTCGGTCACTGATACCATTTTGATTATAATAACTAATCGCTATTTTTTTCAGGATAACACCGGGGTGGATGGAAGAAATAGTTGACAAAAGCACTCTTTCCGCACATATTCCGACGGGATAACTAGCGTTCTCCTGATTGGTGCCCAAAACGATGTTTCCATTTTCCAAAAGTCCTGCAGCAGCTACGGCAAACGACGAATAGGGCGCATAGGCCAGGCGGGTCTGTTTTCGGGCCATCTCCATTAACTGACGATCCGCCAGTTGCAGTTCATCAATACTTTCAAAATAATCATACGAAAACCGGTAATCTTTTTGCATGTTATGCTCGTTTTTCTCCGCCCGTGTTGTAATTTCCTGTTTCCTTCCCCTGTTTATTGGCCCAGCGGTCAGTTGCAGCATTAGCCCACTAAGATCAGGATTGACAGCCGGGACAAAAAACCTCATGAGCCTTGGCCATGAGGTTTAGTAATAAAACTCGTTATGTGAAGATACAAATTATCTGATACTTTTGAAAATACGTTTCCAGCGTGGACCATCCTGCCAGCTGAACCAGATCAGGGACGCCTTTCCAACGATGCAGGTTTCAGGCACGAAGCCCCAATAACGGCTATCCTGACTTCTGTGTCGGTTATCACCCATCATCCAGTAGTAATTATATTTGAAAGTATACTGGTTTGTCTTTTTGCCATCAATTACAAATTCATCACCATGTTCCTCCAGGCTATGATGCTCATAGGTATGAATGATACGACGGTAAATCACAATATTTTTAGGTGTCAATGTAATTGTTACACCTTTTTTCGGCACCCATAAAGGTCCAAAATTATCTGGAGTCCAGCTACTGTCTGTATGGTCAAAATAAGGAAACAGATTTTTATTGTAAAGGACATCATAGCGCACATCGACCACGTTAGGAAGTTTTTTGATTTTGGCGATATCAGCAGCCCTTACATCAAATAAATACCTGTTGCCACCCTGGGGTATAAATTCTGGCTGATCGCCCTGGTTGACAGGATCCAGTTTTACCTGTAATTCATCTCTCAGGTAGTCATTAGAAAATGAATTGCCATCAGTAGTGACAATATATTCCATCTGAGAAGTAGGTGGTACAAAGGCTTTTTTTCCATTGATGTAAAGCTCCGTATTAATGATCTGCAGTGTATCTCCTGGTACGGCTGTACATCTTTTGATATAATTATCGGTTTTGTCCAGCGGGTGTACCAAAATCTCATGATCGGCCATGAGCGCCTCTCTATTGCCATTGTACTGATCTCTCAATACATCATAATACGGTACAAGGGATCCGTAATTCGGTTCATTAATAATGGTATCGCCAGCTGGGAAATTAAAGACAACAACATCATTGCGCTTGACTTCCGTGAGCGCTGGAAGTCTTTTGTAGGGCAATTTTACCAGCTTGGTATAGGAAGGCACCGTTGTGGAAAAGGGCATAAAATTATGTACAAAGGGAAAGCTGATCGGCGTTTCCGGTATCCGGGCACCATAACTCATCTTATTAACAAAGAGAAAATCATTTATCAACAGTGTCTTCTCCATACTCCCTGTGGGTATTACATAGGCCTCAAAAATAAATGTCCTGATAATAGTCGCTGCTACTGTGGCAAAAACCAGCGCATCGATCCATTCTCTGGCGGTTGATTTAGTATAATGCTTTACCCCTTCTTTGCCAATATAACGAACTTTGGGAGAAAACCCAACATAGGGCAAATAAATAAAAGGCACAAAAGCGGTAAGTGCATGGTCAATTAAGCTGAATTTACCAAACTGCATCACAAAAATAATCGTCATCCAGATGGTAATAAACTGACCCGCGATCGGTATAAACTGTAACCAGAACCAGACTTTATGAATACCGCAGATTTCACAGATAATCCAGGCATTATAAAAGGGAATGAACGCTTTCCAGGGTGCAATACCTGCTTTTTTAAACATGCCGTAGATGCCGATAGGCCATCCGACCAAATAGAGTATTACGTATAGCCAACCCATATTTTCTTTATTTTTACGATTAGTTGAAGCAAATGTAAGGGATTTCTTAATTGGATAATTTAGTTAGTCAAAAGGAATCGATAAATTACACAAGTGGTTAAGGCCCTCTTCCCGGTTCAATTTCAGTTATGGCATTATCGCCAGCCACCAAAAAATCCTGCGGTTGGAGTATCCCTGTAACCGCTGATTTGTAAAATCTTTTATAGGATTATTCGGGTCTTATCAGGACTCAAAATGATATCCACGCAGAAAATCAACTGTTTTCATTCTTTTCTTACCCGCTAACTGAATATCATCCAAACAGATATACCCGTCCGGGCAGCTGAATTTAAGGTAAGTTTTCCCATCCGTAAACCTTTGCCCGGCAGCATGAAGATTCGGTTGGACTAAGCCTTCGATATGTGCCTCGAATACTTTGAGGACTTTGTCGTCTAAATAAGTGAAGGCAGCCGGGAAGGGAGATAATCCCCGAATCAGGTTATGCACAACTTCCACGCCTTTATCAAAGTCAAGCTTACAGGTCTGCGTAAAAATCTTTGGAGCTGCAGTTGCCTTTGCGGTACTTTCATCTAAAACAGGTTGGGGTGTTTCCTTGATGGACCCGTCAAGCAACCCTTCCAGAGATTTTACCACCAGAGCGGCACCGAGTTGCATCATTTTATCATGCATACTGCCGGCAGTATCTGCAGGTTCAATCGGAAGTACTGCCTGTAACAATATATTTCCTGTATCAATAGCATGCTGTAGTTTGAAGGTCGTGACACCCGTCTGTTTCTCCCCGTTTATCACCGCCCAGTTAATAGGAGCTGCGCCTCTGTATTTGGGTAGTAATGAACCGTGGAGGTTGATCGTACCCATAGGAGGCATACTCCATACCTGTTCAGGAAGCATCCTGAAAGCAACGACGATCTGTACATCTGCTTTTAGTTCTTGAAGCTGATGCAGAAAAGCCGGATCTTTGAGTTTTTCAGGTTGTAGTACGGCGAGCCCCTGCTCCAGTGCATATTCTTTTACTGCGCTTGGACTGAGACGCATGCCTCTGCCGGCAGGCTTGTCCGGTGCGGTGATAACTCCGACAATCTGCGCTCCCGCTTCCAGCAATGCGGCCAGCGTCGCTACTGCAAATTCAGGAGTACCCATAAAGACAATCCTTAGCTCTTTGAGTGATTTCATTGTTTTATTTTTTATTAACCCGTCCAGCCGGCATCCTGCAGTAAAAAATAAAAGGTTTCAAATGCAATACCTTACTACTGGCACTGACATTTAAAACCTTTTAGGCTACGCAGGGTAATTTACATTCCCGGTACCAGTGAAGAACTTGCCCAAGGAATCATAATTAATATGATAATGAGGGCCAGCAAATATAAATTAGCGGACTTCTTATGTTTTTTTAGATCTGAAATATTTTTCTTAGCAACACCCTTGCCAACCGTTATCAGGACAATAGCAATAAGCATGGCTAGCGGATGCTCTATAAATTTATTACGCATAACGGCGTTTGACATGATACCGCTGTAGTCCGTCAGGCTGACAAGATCAAATCCAAGTACCATTACCCCAACCAGCAGGGTAATATGGGCGCAGATCATCAGCCAAAGACCCAACTTTTTATGGATTTTGGTAAATGGCTTTTTCATATCCACATAGTTCTTGATGATATTCACCAGTAATAGGATTAATATCACCCAACGCAGCAAATTGTGTAAGTCCAATAATCCTTTAAGCATGTCTTATTAATTTGTTTTCACGAAAATACTTAATTTATTTCCATTTGCGCCATTTTCCCCCAAGATTTGGCGGTTGCGATTGTGCGAGAGAATCCGCCGGTCTCATTGCTACCGGCCATTTTGCTTGACAGAAACGAAAGATTTAAGGGTTGCGGTTTAACAATTGATCTTTTTCGTTCCTATCGCATGCTTCATGTGGTAGACTAGTCCTTCCAGAGAAAAGGAAACAAAATCAGGGCTAGTACGATCACGAGCGCGTCAAAACCAATGAGCAGGCCGATCATTTTCGCAAGTCCCTGGAATAAGGCCGGAGAAAAGGCAATGGAGGCTACTTTTCCGAGTAGCAATAGCTGGGGAACAATAATCGGAAAGCCCATAACCGCCATTAAAGCAGCCTGTTGCTGCGCTTTGGCGGCAATAGCCGCCAGGAAAGTAAAAATAAAACTCAATCCCAAACCGCCTAACAGGGCGATCCCGGTAAATTGCCACATGTTATAGATGGGATTGCCTAACATCAGCGCAAAAAGCCCCAGGCTTAGCAGGGTCATGACCATCATCAGCAGGCCGTTAAAGATGATTTTAGATAGCACAAAATCACGGGCGCCGGCTATGGAATAAAAATAAAGCATACGCCCTTTGTTTTCCTGCAGAAAACTCTTGGCGACTGCATTGACACAGACAAAAAGCTGCACTACCCAGAACATAGCATTCCATACGGCTTCTTCCGGCTGCCCCATGGTTATATAAATGACAAAAATGGTGGAGGCAACATAAAGTAAAATACCGTATAAGGTATACTGCTGCCGCATTTCCAGGAGCAGATCCTTTTTAACGAGTGCAAGCACAAAACGGTTCAATATTGTTTCAATTTTATACACCCGGTGACAAATCGTCTTTTCCGGATGTGGTAAGATAATAACGAATAGGCGAACTTACAAATCAGGCTCTTCGTAGCAGGTTCTGCAACGGGCTTCATATTCGTCCTTTTCACCCAGCATTACCTGGGCATCATTTTTCCCTATTCGGTAGGACCTGTTGGCGATACCCCCACACTTTACACAAATTGCATGGAGTTTGGTGACAAAATCAGCGACAGCCAGTAGATTAGGCATAGGACCAAAAGGCTGGCCCCTGAAGTCCATATCCAAGCCGGCAACAATAACCCGGATTCCTTTGCCAGTCAGTATTTCACAAACATTTACAATTTCTGGGTCAAAAAACTGCGCTTCATCGATTCCTACTACGTCTGCATCCTGGGATAATAATAAGATATGCTGAGCAGTTTCTACCGGTGTACTGATGATTACCGTCGCATCATGACTAACAACTGCGTCTTCACTATAACGGATATCAATGGCCGGCTTAAAAATCTCAACTTTCAGCTGCGCTATTTTCACACGCTTGAGCCGGCGGATCAATTCCTCGGTTTTACCGCTGAACATCGATCCACAAATAACCTCTATCCAACCTCTTTTATCCCCCTTGAGACTCGGTTCAATAAACATGCTTCTCTTTTTTAACCAGCACCTGGCCAATATATTAACATTTCACTATATAAAATACTTTGCCAATGCAA